>CACZKQ010000071.1 GCA_902781765.1 uncultured Elusimicrobium sp.
CGTTGCCGGGGAAGCCGGAGCCATCACACAACATATCGGTGCGTACCGCGTCAAGACACCGCGCGGGGTGCTGACCTTTTTAGATACCCCCGGCCACGAAGCGTTTACGGCTATGCGTGCACGCGGAGCGCAAGCAACCGATATTGTAGTGCTTGTGGTTTCCGCTACCGACGGCATTATGCCGCAAACGATTGAAGCTATGGAACACGCTAAAGCGGCCGGAGCTCCGATTATCGTAGCCGTCAACAAAATTGATTTGCCCGGTGCCAACGTGGACCGCGTCAAGCAAGATTTGGCAGCACGCGGACTCGTGCCGGAAGAATGGCAAGGCAGTACGATTTTTGTGGAAATTTCCGCCAAGAAGCATATCAACATTGATAAATTACTCGAAATGATTGCCCTGCAAGCGGAAATGATGGAACTCAAAGCCAATCCGGATCGCCCGGGTGTGGGTGTTATTTTGGAAAGTAAGCGCGACAGTAAACGCGGCGTTGTGGCCACGGTACTCGTACAGAAAGGGACAATGAAAGTAGGCGACCCGTTTATTGTGGGGACAAACTACGGCCGCATCCGCGCGCTCATTGACGAAAATTCCCAACGCTACCAAAAAATCGGCCCCAGCGTTCCTGCGGAGATTTTAGGTATTAACGGCGAGCCTCCGCAAGTAGGCGATACGCTCTACATCATGACGAGCGAAAAAGAAGCCCGCTACGCCGCCGAAAAACGCAAGCTTGCGCTCAAGGAAGATTCACAACACCGTCATCAAGCTTCGCTAATGAACTTAGCGAAAAATGATGAAAATGGCTCTTCCGTAAAAAAATTAAGCTTAATTTTAAAGGCGGACGTGCAAGGTTCTATTGAAGCCATTAAGGATGCACTTTTACGTATTCCGTCGGACGAAGTAGAAGTGGATATTGTACTATCTGCTCCCGGGAACATCAACGAAACCGATATTTTGCTGGCCAAAGCCAGCAATGCGGTCGTTATTGGGTTCCACGTGTCTACGGAAAACAAAGCGCAAGCCGAAGCGGAACGCGAAGGGATTGAAATCCGCAACTACACGATTATCTTTGAACTTTTGGAAGACATCAAAGCCGCTATGGAAGGTTTATTAGAACCTGATATTGTGGAAACGGTAGTCGGTACAGCTACTATCAAAAAAGTACTTAAATTAAGCTCGGGGATTATCTCCGGCTCCTTGGTAGAAAGCGGTACGATTTACCGTGGATACGAAGTGCGCGTTAAACGCAACGGCGAAGAAGTCGGCCATGGAAAAGTGGGCGGCTTAAAACGCTTCAAAGACGACGTCAAAGAAGTAGAAAAAGGTTATGAGTGCGGTATCTTGGTAGAGGGATTCAAAGGTGTTGCCGAAGGCGACACGATTGAATGCATCAAGAAAGAAACCGTAACAAGAAGGATTAAAATGTAAGTTTGTTCTTACGCACGAAAACCCCGAAGCATAAGCTGAGGGGTTTTCTTATTTGCAAATTCATTTAAAATGATATAATTTGAATATGATAGATAGAATTAAACGTTTAGAAACCCTTTTCTTAGAGGAAATCAACACCCTTATTACCAAAATGGCCGCCAATGGCGATTTTGGCGGCTTTGTAACGATTACGGCCGTGCGTTTATCCAAAGATTTAACCCACGCAAAAGTATTTTTCTCCGTCTTTGGAAGCCCGGAAGACCGCAAAAAAACCCAAGAAGCGCTGGACTTACTTCGCAAAGAAATCGGCGCGCAACTACGTGGGAGACTACACTTAAAACGCATTCCCTCCTTTACTTTTGAATACGACGATACTCCCGAAAAAGCTTCGCGCGTGGAAGCCATTTTTCAAGTCATTGAAAAGGAACATGAACATGGAAAATAAAGAAACCAGCTTGCAAGCCGTATGGAAAGCCATTAACGCCGGGAAAAAATTTTTTATTGCCGGTCATCTAAACCCCGACGGCGATTCGCTAGGATGTACACTTACTATGACTTCGCTTTTAGAACGATTAGGCAAAACCGTCTACGCCTATGCCGCACCGGCCATTGGAAATGATTTAAAATTTTTACCTGGTTTAGAAAAAGTACATGTGGGTGTTTTGCCGGAAAAAGCTGATTTTGACACCGTTATTTTACTGGAGTGTTCCGATCGACAACGCGGCGGCGATTTGGAATTTATTTTACAAGCAGCAAAAACGTTGGTCAACATAGATCACCATTTAGTCAGTGATGCTTATGGACACGTCAATCATATTGATTCCAAAGCATCTTCTACCGCCGAAATTATTTTCCAACTGTTTGAAAATTATGAAGACGAACAAACACTTCTTCCCACTCCACAAGAAGCAACATGCCTTTACACTGGGTTGGTTACCGATACGGGTCGGTTTGTACATTCCAATACAACCGCAGAAGCATTACGGGTTGCCTCGGCACTGGTGGCTTTAGGGGCAGATGTTGCAAAAATCAACCAAGTTATTTATTTTACAAAGTCTTATATTGAGCTTAAACTCTTGGGGCGAGCACTAGAAAAAATGGAAATGCGCTTTGATAATAAATATAGCCAAATTATTCTTACTCGTCGGGATTTTGAATCTTTTGGGGCCAACCCGGCCCAAACACAAGGGATTGTCAGCCAACCCACTATGATTCCCGGGGTAGAAGTATCGGCTTTAATTAAAGAAGAACCCGATAAAGTATCCGTCAATCTACGTTCACGTGGTGGAGTGGACGTAAGTGCCATTGCCCAACAATTTGGCGGTGGCGGCCATGCCAGAGCCTCCGGTTTTAAGGTAACCGGGAAAGGTGTGAGCGAAGTGGCCGACGCATTAGCCGAAGTGGTGCATCATGTCGTCAAAAACTTACACTGAGCCCGAAAAGAGCGGACTACTTTTAATTGATAAACCGAAGGATTTTTCTTCGCACGATATTATTGCTATTTGCAGAAGAGAATTAAAAACAAAAAAAATCGGTCATAGCGGTACGCTAGACCCCATGGCTACCGGACTTTTGATTTTACTTATCGGACGCGCAGCTACCAAAAAACAAGCAGATTTTTTAAAACTTCCCAAGCGTTATACTGCCACTCTTTTGTTAGGAAAAGAAACCGATTCGTGGGATGCTTACGGCGAAATTACCGAAGAAAAACCCGTTCCGCCAATTTCCCAAACACAAGTAGAACAGGCAACTCAAGCATTAAGCGGAACCATTGAACAACCTATTCCGTTTTTTAGTGCCAAACGTATCCAAGGTAAACACATGTACGAACTTGCCCGCAACGGCAAACAAATGGAACGCAAATTCAATCAAGTGTCCGTTCAATGGACGAAAGTAACACTTATTTCCCCCGCTTGTATTGAGTTTACAGTGGATTGTTCTTGCGGCACATATGTGCGTTCACTAGGGTATTTGTTGGCCCACCAGTTGAAAACGGTCGGCCATTTAGTACAACTTAGACGTGAAAAAATCGGCTCATTTGAAGTGAAGAATGCGTTAAACGGAAATTTATTAAAGGGAATCGGCGCAACGTTATACCGACATGTAGGGGCGTTATGAAAAAGAAAAATTTTATTACAATTGGTACGTTTGACGGAGTGCATACCGGGCACCGTTTTTTATTTGGGTGTTTAGAAAAATTTGCCGCACAGTACCGTCAAAAACCCCTCATCTTATATTTTCCCCTCCCCCCAAAAACACTGTTAAGTAAACTCCCGGAAATGACGGTACTGACATTGCCGGAAGAAAAGAAAAAATTACTAAAAGCGGCTGGAACTCCGGCACTACCGCTGGATTTTTCTTATTGCCAACATTTTTCTCCGGACCAATTTTTTAATTGGCTGCTCAAAAAATACAACCTGGGAGGACTTATCGTTGGGGCAGATTTTGCCTTTGGGAAAAACCGTCAGGGAGATGTAAACTTTTTACAACAACAATGCAAACGCCTTTCAATTCCTTGTGAAATTGCGAAATTTAGTAAAGTCGGGACTGAAAAAATTTCCTCTTCTCTCATTCGCAAAATCTTAGCAAGCGGAGATATTACACGCGCAAATAGTTTGCTGGGCCGCCCTTATCAGGTAACAGGACGCGTAATTAAAGGACACAAATTGGGGCGAAAATTGGGTTTTCCAACGGCCAATTTAGATACGGGAATTTATAAAATTTTACCGTTGGGTGTATTTGCCGTTAAAGTACGCGTGGGAAGAAAATTTTATAACGGTTTTTGCAATATCGGTTTCCGGCCTACTGTTAACACAATTGATGATAAACTTCCGCTGGTGGAAGTTAATATTTTTGATTTTAACCAAAGTATTTACGGACGGAAAATCACCATTTGGTTCGCCGAAAAATTACGGGAAGAAACAAAATTTCAAGGATTAGAAGCTCTCATCCGTCAGCTTAAAAAAGATAGGGAACGCGCACAACATCTTTTAACTTCGTTTTCTTCCCCTTTATAATAAACTTCATCTAAAAAAATCCGCTCTAAAATACAAGAGCGGATTTTTGCAATTATTCTTATTGTGCCGGAGCCGCTTGAGGAGCTATATTTCCCATTGGTTCCATCTCTACAGATGCCTCTTGCTCAAACGAAACAGTGGGCGGTTGCTTACCCATATATTGCACATACAATTTGTCCAAATCGGCTTTCATGTTATTTACACGTGTATCAATTTGGGATACATTGTTTCTATTGTTACGGACGTATGCTTTTAAACAGTTTATCGCTCTTTGATAGAAATTTTCAAACTGTTCAAACATTCCGTTTACAATCTGCCCATTTTGCGCTTCTTGCAACATATGTTCTAATTCTCGTTGCAGTAATTTAGCCTGTTCATACTCTTGTACGTCCATTCCCGAGAAAATTCCCTTTGCAGGATCTTTAACAATTCTTAAATTACGGAGCAAAACATCCACAAAAGACAATTTTACTTCAGGCAAATATACAAACCGGCTTGCACTCGTTTGACGTTGTGCCTGGGCAAGTGAACGTACTGCTGCGTTACCTAGCGAGGTCAATTGGCGCAGATCTTTCTTAGCAGAAACCATCGGCTGCAATCTAGTGAGATGTTCCCTTAATGTTTGCGGATTTTTACTACGTACATCACGGAAAATCATCGTTACCAAGGAATTAAATTCTGTGGAATTTTTATAGGCTGCTGCATGTTGTAATTTATCCAAGAATTGTAATAATTTATCTGCACTCGTTTTCGTGGTAGAAGGCCCATTTACCTCAATAGCACTTAATGAATCATACAAACTAACGGCTTGACTACGTAATCCGTCTGACACGTCGTTGAAATCAACAACAGACATAAATACATCGCTTAATGATTTCATCATACCAAGCTCAACGGAAAGTGCCGTTGCTAAAAATTCCGAATGAGATACCGCCGCTTTCAACCGATTGTTAACCCACACCAACCGGTTGGCAAAGCTCTGCAAACGTTCTTCCGAAGTGCGAGAGTTTACAAACGGACGAATGGAAGCATCTAATTCTTCTATTTCTTTTTTAATTTCATTGACAAAATCTTCTTCACGAGAGAAATCAATCTGCAATTCGTCCGCAATTTTTTCAGGATGATCCTGAATCATTTCAGGCGTTAAGTGAATTGATTTTACTACACGCTGTAAACCTTGCTTAATCATACCCTTATTCATCCAGTTTAAAATGGTTGCAAAGATAAGCGGAGCAAACATACTTAGACGGTAAATAGAATAATCTAACGGAGCATCTGCAATTTTCTTTTCCGTCACCTTCGGTCCCAACGCAATCGGGTCATCTGCGCCCCCAATGCGTAAGGCATCCGCGGCCTGTTGAATCCATTCTCCAATGCTCTGCCCAATCGGTTGTAAGACATGCTTAAGCCCGGAACCGGCTTGGTGTAGCGTATGACCGATATCCGTTCCGGCTTTGTAAAACCAATCTCCCAGGGAAGTATGTGTGGATTGTAACCAGCTTCCAATGTAATTATCCCACAGGTTTTGAACACCAACCACTAAATCCGAGCCTAAATCCGGCTTTACCATATCTTTGGAAAAAGCAACTAACACCAACATGGTTAGGATTGGATATAAGCCCCAAGAATTGTATTTATTATAGGCGGCACCCGCCTCGGCTTTCATTTCCTGCTGTTCTGCATTTAGTTCTTTTAAACGTTCCTCTTTTTCTTTGGCGGATAAATTGGGATTTGCATTAACTTCTTCCCGCGCATTTTTATAGTACGAAGCCACATAGTTCATCATACGTGTATTTTCAGACACCCCAAATGTAGGTGTAGATAAATACATCAGTAACCAAGAGGCCAACATAGCCGGTGAACCAAACGGAGAGAATAATGCCCCTGTAATACCGCCCAACATAAGAGGTAAAGACATCCCGGTCAGCTGATCTTCCGTAATAACACGCGATTTAATCATCTTATCCGCAACTTTACGGATTAACCAACTGATAAAAAGTCCGCCCGCCCCAATAGTTAACGCGGTAGAAGAATCATACAACATTCCCGCTAACACCCCGATAATGACGGAGTTAATTACCGCATAAGACAAATACACAAATCCTAAACGTGTTGTAATACTGGTTAAAGGTTTAGCAAATACAGATTGATATTTATCATGCATTTGTTGTTTATGTAACGCTTCCTGAGCAGCCGCCGCACGAGCTTGCTCACGCTCCAATGCTTCATCTTTCTTTTTATTTTGACGAGCGGCCTGTTCTTTTTGCTTTTGAGCCATCATGGCGCGGTGCTCGCCCGCTAAACGGCTATTTTTCAACGCACGCAAGCCAAGCAGACTTAATACACCCATTACCGGCACCAAAACAGACCAGTTTAAATCCCAGCCAAACAGCGTATCTGCCGCGCCGATAATAGCAGCTGTTCCCAGGGTTACCCCCAAGCGAGATAAACCTTTGGTGGTAGTAAATGC
>CACZKQ010000072.1 GCA_902781765.1 uncultured Elusimicrobium sp.
GTGTAAGTGCGGAAATAAAAGTGGCGATAGAGCAAAAAGAAGATGTGCTTACAATCCCAGCCAACGCACTATTTGAGAAAGATGGAAAAAATTATGCTTTCAAAGTAGTTGGTAAAAATAAAACCGAGAAAGTGGAAATTGAAATCGGCCTTACTAGTGATAAAAATGTGGAAGTAACAAAAGGTCTTGCGGAAAATGACCAAGTGTTAACGACTTTGCCTTATGGGGAATCATGGTAATAGCGCAGTGTAGAAAACTTATTAAAGTGTACCCCAGCGTACAAAATTTTCGCGCGCTGGATGCGGTTTCTCTGTCCATTCAACAAGGAGAATTTGTATCTATTATGGGTCCTAGCGGATGCGGCAAAAGTACGCTTCTTAATATTTTGGGACTTTTAGATGAACCCTCCGGTGGAGAATATATTTTAAACGGAGTGTCTACCGCGCGACTAAGTGATGCGCAGAGAACGGAGTTGCGGCGAAATGAAATTGGATTTATTTTTCAATCTTTTAATTTAATGCCGCGTTTATCAGTACTTGAAAATATTGCCTTGCCCATGCGTTATACAACGATGCCGCGTGCGGATATTTTACCGCGGGCGCGTGAATTAGCAGAGCGCGTGGGGCTTGAGAAAAAATTAAATAGTACCCCTTTGCAGCTTTCCGGCGGCCAATGTCAGCGTGTTGCTTGTGCGCGTTCGCTGGCCAATCGGCCTTCTCTTATTTTAGCGGACGAACCTACCGGAAATTTGGATTCTAAAGCCAGCGCGGATATTTTGAATTTATTAAAAGAATTAAATGCAAACGGAATGACGATTATTATGGTTACCCATGATCCAAAAATTGCCAAAGAAACGCACCGGACTATTCATATCAAGGATGGTAAAATTGTATGAGACTGCCGGATTTAATGGTAACCGGATGGACTGAAATTTGGGCTCATAAAATGCGCAGCTTTTTGAGTTTTTTTGCTATTGCCATTGGAATTGCTACTTTCTTTTATACGTTGAGTGTGCTTAGCCAACGTTACCGACAATTAGACCGTAGTGCTGCTTTGTCCGGCGTGGGGCGGGTAGATACCCAAACAGAACATCCCTTAAGTTTAACGCAATACAAAGATTTAAAGCTTCGCCTGCCGGAGGGAACCTCCCTTTCCTTTATGACGCAAAATCAATGGATTTGGGGTAATTGGATTGAATTGGTGCATCGGGGGAAAAAATTAGCCGGTGCGGCTGTGGAGGGGATTATGCCTTCGTGGAAAGATTCAAATTTTGTGTACAAGTTAGAGGGTCGGTTTATCAACTGGCATGATGTGGAAAATAAACACCGGGTTGTGGTATTAACGGTATATCCAAATGAAAAAGAAAAACGTAAATTGTGGAGCGACGGAGATGATTACGGAGATAATACTGTTAAATTAACCGATTATACCCAACATCATCATCTGTTAAATCAACAAATTACGCTTCATAATGAAACATTTACAGTAGTAGGTTTATTACATATACCACCTATTGAACAGGATTACCGCTTTAGGAGAGACCAGGAACGGGATTCAACACTTTATATTCCTTACACCACATGGTACGATTTGTTTGCTTCTGATGATGGAAGAGGAAGTACAACTATCCGCCTGATAACCGGGAAAGAATCTTCAGCCCGTACGGCCGGGAAAACGCTTTCCAGTTATTTGCGCTCTCAATTTGGGCCAAAAGAAGATCCTACCTTGGATTTTTTCTATGAAAAATTAGAAGAACGCTTGAAAGAAGCGCGTCAATCTTTAAATAATATGCTCTTTATGGGAATTATTGCCATGATTGCCGGTGGTATTGGAATTATGAATGTAACCATGGCAGTTATTTTTTCCCGCACGAAAGAAATTGGGATTCGGCGCGCTCTTGGAGCTTCTAGACGGGATATTTTGTTTCAATTTGTAGTGGAGGCTATGCTGCTTGGTTTATGTGGCGCTATAGCGGGTATGGGACTTGGATATATGGCTGTGCTTCATTTAGCTAAAGATGTTAGGCAGATGACGTTTGCATGGTGGGTGGTAGTACTTTCTGTATTGATTGCATTAATCACAAGCTTTTTGTTTGCTTTGTATCCTGCGTGGCAAGCTGCCAAATTAAAGCCCGTAGACGCACTTAAACATGAATAATCAGAATTACTGCGTAAGTAGAGATTTTTAATTCTAACAAAACAACCCAACAGAAAAGGCACTCTACTAAGAGTGCCTTAAAAAATGGTGGGGCAGAAATTTTTGATGGGTTGCCGGTTCTTAGACGGGAGTGCTCTTTTGTACAATTCCCTGTTTATCAGGCAATTAACAGGCAAAAACAGGCAGCCTATAAGCGTATACAGGGAATTGCACCATATTCTTTGATACATAATGTTGTTTATTATAGAGCCGATTTGATATCCTCTGCTATTAACTGCGGTGTTAAGCGGTACTTGGCGTAAAGGGCCTCTTTAGAAACCTTGTCCGTAAATTCCTTAAAAGAGCCGTAGTTAAGCACCTTCACAGGACTGTTACCGTAAAAACGGGCAATTTTCTCGCCAAAACCGCCGTCCAGTTCGCCGTCTTCCAGCGTTACCACTATCTGGTGGTCAGCTTTCAAACTTTCGAGCATGTTGGTATCTATCCCCGTTATAAAGCGCGGGTTAATAAGCGTGGCATCCAGGTTGAGTTTAGTTTTCAAAAACGCTTTTACTTCGCGTGCTTTCTCAAAGAACGTTCCCATACCGATAAGCGCCACTTTACTTCCCTTTTCTACCATTTTAAACTTGTTCAAAACGGAATAATCAGTATTGTCTTGCTCGCCGCAAGATACAAAATTCATCGGCACGCGAATCGCCACCGGATATTTGTTTTGCTGCACGGACCAGTCTAACATACGTACATATTCTTCCTTACAGGTTGGGGCCAAATACACCATATTGGGAATATTGGAAATGAGCGGGATATCAAACGTAGTCAAATGCGTGGCATCTGCGCCTGAAATACCACCCCAATACACAAGTATCGTGGCCGGGTTACTATTTAGTGCCAAATCCTGCGAAAGTTGGTCATAAGTGCGTTGCACAAAGGAACTAGACACACAGAACACAGGTTTTGCGCCACTTTTGGCAAGGCCGGAAGTCATCGCCACCGCGTGTCCTTCGGCAATACCTACGTCCACATAGTGCGTGCCCATTTTGTTGCGGAATTCTTTGTTGAAACCGAACACGCCGGGCGTAGCCGCGTTAATAGCCACAATCGGCATACCCTCACTCACTTTTTGCAGTAAATAATTTTTGGTAATAGAGTTATAATCTTCACCCATGGGTTTAGGGGCATCATTTAGATGCGCAATGGTACCCGGCATAATCCAGTGAAACGGCTCTTTGTTCACTTCGGCAGGTGTAAACCCTTTGCCTTTTTGCGTGTGGATGTGGAGCACAACCGGGTGATCCGTATCTTTCACTTGTTTGAATAAGGCAATCAGTTTTTGAATATCGTTTCCTTCGTCTAAATAGATATACTCAAGCCCTAGTGCTTTAAAGAAATTGTTTTTGACGTTCCCCTTATTTTGGCGCATGTGCGTGAGCATCTTGCAGATACCGCCCTGATTTTCGGCGATAGACATATCATTATCGTTTAGCACAATGATAAGGTTACTGCCCAACACGGCGGCGTTGTTAAGCCCTTCCAAGGCCTCGCCCCCGGTAAGGGAGCCGTCGCCAATGAGCGCAATCACGTTACCTTTTTGACCCAGCAAATCGCGGCCTTTGGCAAGTCCCATGGCTAAACTAATTGACGTAGAGGTATGCCCAACTTTAAATAAATCGTGCTCGCTTTCTTCGGGCGCGGTATAACCCGTATATTTGGAGTAGGAGTCCGGATCCGTAAAACCCGCTTTGCGGCCTGTTAACATTTTATGCGCGTAGCATTGGTGCGATACATCAAACACGATCTTATCGGTAGGAGAATTAAACACATAGTGTAAGGCAATCGTCGTCTCGATAATCCCCAAGTTAGAGCCAAAGTGTCCGCCTGTTACGTCCACCCGTTTAATGAGAGATTCTCTTATTTCTTCCGCCAACAAATTGAGTTCCTGCGGGTTTAATTTTTTTACGTCTTGGGGCGTGTTAATCGTGTTTAATACGCTAGTTACGGTTGTCATGTTTATTCTCCTTAAAACTTATATAAGAATATTGTAGCAATTGTCTGTAAATGATAGAGATTCTTATTTTATATAATGTGTAAAGCTAGATTAAATTGTAAAAATACACTATACCACCGAACGGAGCTGTTAATGAGTGAATTATGGAATTTATGGACGTTGTAAAGAACCGCTACTCTTGTAAGAACTTTGGTGCAACGCAAATTACCAAAGAACAACTAGACGTAATTTTAGAAGCCGGACGGTTAGCTCCTACGGCAAAGAACAACCAGGAACAGCATGTCTATGTGATTCAGTCCAAAGAGAGCCTTGCCAAAGTGGACGGTTTAACACCTTGCCGCTACGGTGCGCCGACCATGTTACTGGTTGCTTTTGACAAAACAAATACATTTACCTATCCGGGCCAAAAATATGACTCCGGCATTGAGGATGCATCCATTGTGGCTACGCATATGATTTTGGCCGCCAAAAGTGTGGGCGTGGATAGTTGTTGGGTGAATTTCTTTGACCCCGAAAAAGCAAGCGAAGCGTTCCAACTGCCCAAGAACGAAGAAGTGCTGACTTTCATTGCGTTAGGTTACGCGGCAGAAAAAGCGGAACCCTTGCCCAATCATTTTAACCGCAAACCGATTGAGCAGACAGTGACTTATCTTTAACAATTCACCCTTGTGGTAATGACCCCTAGTAAAACTTGCTAGGGGTTTTTTATGCTTTAGCAAACGCATGTAGTGTGCTAATGGTAAGCTAAATTGTTGTCGCTATTTCCCCATTAAATTCCCAAAATAAAGAGTTCTTCCAAAAAGTTGTAAAATAAATAAGAGGGTTTTATGATTAGTTTTTTTGCTTGTTTAGGGCTTCTTATTTTATCCTATTTTACGTACGCAAAATATGTAGAACATACGTTTGGCCCCACAAACGCACAAACGCCTGCCATTCACTTTGCTAACGGTGTGGATTACGTACCCATGCCGTTATGGCGGATGTTTTTGGTACAACTGCTAAATATTGCCGGATTGGGGCCTGTATTTGGGGCCATTTCGGGTGCGTTGTGGGGACCCAGCGTTTTTTTATGGATTACCTTTGGGACCATTTTTGCAGGTGTCGTACACGACTTTGCTTGCGGCTTTTTATCCCTGCGTAACAAAGGCCAATCCGTTGCCGAAATTACAGGGATTTACTTGGGGCCGCAGATTAAAAAAATCATGCACGTTTTTAGTGTCATCCTTTTGGTGATGGTAGGAACTGTTTTTGCGGTGGGTCCGGCTAACCTATTAGTGTTTTTATTTAAGGGTCACGTGTCTACGGGCAGTTATTTAACAAACACTTATTTTTGGCTGGCCATTATTTTCCTCTACTACTTTATGGCCACCTTCCTACCAATTGATAAAATTATCGGCAAAGTGTACCCTTTCTTTGGCATTTGTTTACTGCTTATGGCCCTGGGCGTGTCAGGTGGCATTTTTATGCAAGGCTACCACATCCCGGAAATTGCCCTTCACAATTTACACCCGGCGCATCTGCCCATTTGGCCGATGATGTTTGTAACGGTGGCTTGCGGGGCTATATCTGGCTTTCACGCCACACAATCCCCGCTCATGGCACGGTGTATCACCAGCGAATATCAATCCCGCCAAGTTTTTGCCGGGGCCATGGTAGTGGAAGGGATTATTGCGCTAATTTGGGCCGCCGCCGGATGTGCCGTCTATGAAAAAACAGGCGGACTTATGACCGGGTTGCAACAAATGCTCGCACAGGCCGGGCAAGCCGGGGTTGTGTATGATATTTGTGTAAAAACAATCGGGCCGCTACAGCTAAAGGGCATCTCTTTGGGGCTCTTATTTGTGATGTTTGGTGTCATTGTCTGCCCGATTACGTCGGGCGATACGGCGTTTCGTGCTTCGCGCCTGGTACTGGCCGATTGGTTCAATATTGACCAAAAACCCTTCTTAAAACGTTTACGTTTAAGTTTGCCGCTACTCTTGGCAGGGGTCATCATCAGCCAGCTTCCCTACGACGTCATCTGGCGATATTTCAGCTGGGCCAATCAAACTCTGGCCATGATTGTACTGTGGGCCGCCACGGCTTATTTGTATGGAAAAAAGCAACATTATATGCTTGCCTTGGTACCGGCTATTTTTATGACCGCGGTAAGCAGTACGTATTTTTTGATTGCCCCCGAGTGTTTGCATTTAAGCAAAGCGCTTGCCTATCCGCTGGGCCTTGTATTTACGGGGAGCATTTCCGTTTATTTTATCGCAAAAATAAGAACCCAATCAAGGAAATAAAGGATTATATGAATATTTTATTTGTAAATGCGTGCTCCAGACAAAACTCCCGTACCAAACGACTGGCTGATTACCTGGTGCGCCAATTACACGGCACCGTGCGCGAGCGAAACCTTGCCACAACTTCGATTTTGCCGCTTAGCGAAGAGACGATTGCCCAAAGAGAAAATCTTGTTCGCCAGGGTGATTTTAGCCATCCGTTATTAGCCCTAGCTGCCGAGTTTGCCTCCGCCGAGTACATCGTGATTGCTGCCCCTTTTTGGGATTTATCGTTCCCAGCGTTATTAAAACTTTACATAGAGCATATTAACATTGTTGGGGTCACCTTTGCCTACCACACAGACGGCAAACCGTACGGCCTGTGCAAAGCCAAAAAACTCTATTATATAACTACTGCCGGAGGGCCCA
>CACZKQ010000073.1 GCA_902781765.1 uncultured Elusimicrobium sp.
GCTCTATCAGGAACAAATTATGCAAATCTCCAAACTGTTGGGCGGATTCACCCCCGGCGAAGCGGATACGTTGCGTAAAGCCATGGGTAAGAAGAAAATTGATGTGATGGAAAAATTCGGTAAAAAATTTGTAGAAGGGTGCGCCAAAAATAAAATTGCCGAAAAAACAGCCTCCCATATTTACGAACAAATGAAAGCATTTGCCGGGTATGGTTTTAATAAATCACACTCGTATGCTTACGCGCTGGTTTCGTATCAAACGGCTTATTTAAAAGCAAATTACCCTATTGAATTTATGTGCGCTGCCCTTACCAACGAAATTGGACACAACGCTATTGGTGCCGATGATAAAGAAAATAAAATCGTTACGTATTTGGAAGAAGCGCGCAGTATGGGTTTTGAAATTTTACCGCCGGATGTAAATGCTTCGCAACCGGAATTTTCCGTAGAAGAAAAAGGTGGAAAAGAATGTATCCGTTATGCGTTAGAAGCTATTAAAAACGCCGGGGAAGAAGGTTGTATCTCGATTGTTAAAAACCGCGAAGAACAAGGGAAATACACTTCGTTGGAAGATCTATGTAGCCGCATTGATTTATTCCAAGCCAATAAAAAAACGATTGAAAGTTTGACCAAGGCCGGCGCGTTAGACAGTATGTTCCCCGGCCAAGATCCTAAAATTACCCGCGCTAATTTACTGGCGAATATTGATAATGCCGTGGACGCGGCTCATTTAATTGCCAAAGAAAAAGAATCCAATGCGGGCAATCTATTTGGGGATGATTTTACGGCAGTTGTCAGTGTAAAGAAAAATAAAAATATTGAAGCCGCTCCGCTTACCCAAAATACGCTTCTTAGCTACGAAAAAGAGGTGTTAGGCTTATACTTTAGCGGGCATCCCATGGCGAAATACCAATCTCACTTAGCACAGCTGCATTGTACCCCCATTATTGATATTTTGGAAGGACGCGCCAGCGGCAAGCTTAGAGTACTGGGTATTATCACCTTATTTAAACGAAAACAAAATAAAAAGACAAAAAAAGATTGGGCGCAACTGGTCATTGAAGATTGTACCGGCTCGCTAGCGGTCAACGTTTTTTCGCGCACGTATGATGAGGTGGGGCCGCAATTAGCCCCTAATACCATCCTCAATTTCCACGGAGATGTAAAAATTGATGAAGACAGCGCGCGGGTGGAACTCAACTTGCAAAACGTCAGCAGCGTAACTGACTTAATTGCAAATCTCGCCAAAGAATTTACCGTCCGCTTGCCGGAAAACTGTCCAAAAGCGAAATTGGAAAAATTGAAAAGCTATTTGGATATGACGCGCGGCACAACGGTGGTGTATTTGGAAATTCCCTCTAAGGCGGACCCCACCAAATTACACCGCATCCGCACCAACAAACGCATTTTATTACACCGCGCTTTACTGGAATTTATAGAAAATCAGTTAGATAACGCCTGGAGCTTTAAGTAAAAATATAACAGGAGTCCCTGTAAAAAAGAGCGACTCCTGTTAGTAACAAATTATTCATTTATTTCTACGCGCGATATCCACCGGGAATCGTCTTTTGTCAAAATATCACAAAGATATTTCGCCTTTTGGGAATAGGCATTGCACACAAATAAATCAGAGGTAGATTCACTTTTCATAACAAACAAATTACTAGAGCCAAAGATATCTTCGTTCGGATATAGATTCATATCCCACTCCGTAGCGCGAATAATAGGACGATTTGTACGAAAAGTTTTGGCTGTACACAAAGCGGTTGCCGGATCAAACGTAATGCAATAACTAGATACATCTAAGTTCAATGTGTCTAAGCCAACCTGTGTGGTGCCAGAAGAATAACCGTTTTCCAATATATACAAATCCATGGCTTTTTCCACGTTGGAAATAAATGTTTTTATCTCGGTGTACCGGGCCTTTATGACCGCTTTTTGATATTGCGGCACCGCCACCGCTGCCAAAATACCAATAATCAGCACAACCACCAATAATTCTATTAACGTAAAGCCTAAGCGGCTCGTATTTGCACTTTTCATACTAACTCCTTTTGTTTTAACATCTAATACAAAAGCAGTGTATCAAAAAAAAACCCAGTCAAGCCTTTTGTTAAGAGGCAATAATAGCCCCTTTTTTAATCCAAAATGGCTTTTGTCAAAATTCAAACACTTGTTTGAATAATCTTCCATTATTTGATAAAATATATCTGCTATGAAAGATACTCGTGCCAAAATTTTACGCGTTGCAGCGCGTTTTTTTTCTCAAAAAGGTTTCTCCGGAACATCCATTAGGGATATTGTAGCCGCGGCTGGGGAAAACGTATCTGCAATCAATTATCACTTTGGCAGTAAACAAAAATTATATCAAGCCACGTTGGAATATATGGTAGATTCTTTTCACCAACATTTATGGGGGAAAAGTAATTCTTTTTTGTCAACAACCGATATAGAAACACTTTCATACCAACAGGCTTTAAAGCGTTTACACCGCGTGCTGGACCGACTTGTAGAGCAAGGTTTGCATCAGGAATATTTACCGCTAGAACGCATTTTTACACAGGTAGAGCTGGAATCCGCCCCGATGCGTAAAATGTTGCTTTCGTACATGATTCCTTTTCAGGAGCGCCCTTTAAAACTAATGGAAAAATTAACCGGGCTAAAACGTACCGATCCGGAGCTTGTGTTTGTAACGCATGCTATTTTCAGCCAAGTGGCATTTAACGGATGCCATCGCATAGCCATAGAACAAATTTTAGGCCCGCTATCCAAACAATCGCTACAACAGCGGATTAAAAAGACCGTATGGAAAAATACGCTGGCCATTTTAAATTCATACCAAAAAGAGGAAAAAAGATGAAAAAATATATACTCTCAACCCTGCTAATGGGGTTTGTTTTGCCGGTATTGGCCTTGGACCCGCTCTTTGTCCACTCCGTCAAAGCACCGCAAGGTTGTATTGATAAAGATATTACAAACGAAGAACTTTCGTTGCAAGATTTATTACAGATTAGTATTTGTACAAATCCTTCGTTAAGTGCGCAATATATGGGAGTCAAAGCGGCCGAAGCACAATTAGGCACCGGACGTGCCGAATACTTACCTACCGTGGTATTAACCGGTAACGGCAATATTACCGGAGACCGAATTGAAGGACAAAGCCACTACGTCCAAACAGAACCCTATGCCGCCGCCGCAAAAGCCGAGTGGTTGCTTTTTGATTTCGGCGGGCGTGAAGGGAGATCGGCCTCTTTAAAAGCTTTTTTAGAAGCAGCTAATTACAGTTATAACGCTGCCTTGCACGATTTAATGTTGTCTGTACAAACGGCTTACTTAAATTTACTGGCCGCACAGGAATCTCTGGTCAGTGCCAAGGCCAGTTTAGATACGTATAAACAATCGTATGATGAAGCCCAAAAACGCTATAAACTCGGCATGGTGTCGCTTAGCGATAAATTGCAAGCCAAAACTCGCTACGAACAAGCCATTTTATCGGTAGTTTTAGCGGAAAATAAAGTAAAGCAATTCAGCGGTTCGTTAGCCGTTTTACTTAATTTACAACCCACCACCTCTTTACGTATGATAAGCCCGAAATTTGAACAATCCGCCACCGAAATTGAAACAGATGATGTAAATGCATTACTCAACGAAGCCCTTGCCAACCGGCCTGAATTACGTGCGCAAGAAAGTAACGAAAAAGTTGCTAAAGCAAATTTAAAAACGGCCCGTAGTTCTATGTTTCCTTCCATTACGGCCAATGCGGCAGCAACTTTAAATGATACCAGTTGGAAACATGATACGCTTTACAAGCGTAATAATACGGCAGGTTTAACGGTGATGTGGCCGCTGTTTACCGGATTTTCAAGTATGTATGCTATACAATCGGCCGCAGATACCTATAAACAAGCCCAACGCACGACTGACGGGTTGCGCCTCGCTATTCAAAACGAAGTATGGAGCAACTATCAAAATTACAAAACAGCCGTCCAAGCATATGAAATCAGCAAAACTGTATTGGAAAGCGCGGAAGAAAATCACCGGGTTGCTTTCCGCTATTATGAAGTGGGGAAGACGGATATCATCAGTTTGCTTAGCGCGGTAGCCCAACTGGCCAATGCGCGCCAAAATAAAATTACGGCTTTTTATGATTTGCTTTTAAGCAAAGCCAATTTATATAGAAGTATCGGGAAAAACTAATATGAACAAGAAAAAAATTAAACATTATGCAAAGTATGTAATCGTCCTCATTATTGGAGGATTTATTGGGTTTTACGTCAGCGGAAAACTCATGAAAGGTGCTGCGGGCCGGGGCGCCCAAGGCGCAGTTGCCACCGTGCTGGTTAAAACGCTAAAGGCTGAACCTTATGCCCATGGTAAAACATTTATCGCCCGGGTGGAAGCAATTAACGCGTCGGACGTTATCCCCCAAGTTTCCGGTTACATTGATAAAGTTCTATTTCAAGATGGTTCCTTCGTGCAAGAAGGCGACGTGCTTTTTATCATTGACCAGGCCCGTTATAAAGCAGCTGTTTCGTCAGCCGAAGCCAACTTGGAACGCACTAAGGCCGTCCTAAAACAGGTACAAAGCGACTATAATCGCGAAAAATCCCTTTACAATGAAAATATGCTCTCTAAAGCAGACTTGGAACTTGCCGAAAGCGCTTTAGCAACCGCACAAGCGAATGTAAAAGCCGCCCAAGCCAGCTTGGATTTAGCTAAATTAGATTTAGATTATACCGAAGTTCGCTCGCCGATTAGCGGTTATATTGGGAAAGCGTTACTCACCAAAGGAAATTTAGCCACCGCCGGAGCCAGCAAATTAGCGCGTGTGGTACAAATGGATCCTATCCGCGTTGTTTTTTCTATTACGGATAAGGAACGATTATCCGGCATGGACCAATTAGCTTCACAAAACCCGGACATTCAAATTGCACTTTCTAATGATGAAAAAATTGAAATGCCGCAAGCCTCTTTATTTACAGATAACGAAGTGAATGCTCAAACCGCTACCATGGCCGTCTACGCGCAAACAAACAATGAAGCAAACCGTCTAATCCCGGGCAATTATGTAAATGTAACTGTCAGCACCAATAAACTTCGTCCGGTTCTTTTCATCCCGCAAACAGCCGTTTCGCAAGATGCTACCGGGCAGTATGTCATGACCGTTACGCCGGAAAACACCGTCTTGCAAAAATACGTAACGTTGGGAGATATGATAGACGGACAATACGTAGTTGTTTCCGGCTTGGAAGCAGGGGACCGCATCGTTACTATCGGTCAACAAAAACTGCAAAACGGCCAATCGGTTCATGTCAGCGAGCTTTCCCCCGCCAAATCGCTTAATACGGAGGAAACAAAATAATGTTTTCTAAATTCTTCATCAACCGCCCGCGTTTTGCCGTCGTTATTTCCCTGGTATTGTGTTTGGCAGGTTTTATTGCGTTAAAGACGCTGCCGATTGCATTGTATCCGGAAATTACCCCGCCCGAAGTAGTTGTGCGGGCAAGCTATCCGGGTGCCAGTGCCGACGTTATTGCCAAAACCATCGGGATTCCGTTGGAATCCAGCGTCAATGGGGTAGAGAACATGCTTTACATGAACTCCGAATCCGCTGACGGCTCCTACATGCTTACGGTTACGTTTGAAACCGGTGTGGACCCCGATATTGCCCAAGTAAAAGTGCAAAACCGCGTTTCGCAAGCGACGCCCTTGCTCCCTGCCGAAGTAACACGCTACGGGTTAACGGTAATTCGCCGCTCGTCTAATATGTTAGGGCTGGTATCCTTTACCGACCCCAGCGGGAAAATGAGTGCGTTGGAAATCAGCGATTACCTCAATAACAACGTGCAAAAGAATTTAAGCCGCATTAGCGGTGTCGGGGAAGCGCAAGTATTCGGTGCTAAGAAAAGCATGCGCGTATGGTTGGATTCCGACAAAATGGCCGCACTAGATATTTCTATTGCCAATGTAAAAAGTGCCATTACCAGCCAAAACTACCAGCCGTCGCTGGGAAAAATCGGCGCACGTCCTAACGACGGAACCGTGATGACCGTATATGCCTTACAAACTGACGGACGTTTAAATAACGTAGAAGATTTCAAAAACATCATCATCCGCACCGATGCGCAAGGCGGGTTGGTACGTTTAAGCGAAATTGCCAAAGTGGAAGAAGGGCAAGAAACGTATAGCCACGCAGCCGCCTTTGAAGGCCATGAAACCATACCGATTATGATTAACTTGGCCTCGGGTGCTAACGCGCTTGACACCATCAAAGAAGTCCGCAAGGAACTCAAACGCTTGGAGGCGTTTTTCCCACCCGGGCTTAAATATGATTTTGCAATGGATACAACGGACTTCATCAATGCTTCTATTAAGGAAGTGGAAGAAACGTTGTTCATTACGTTTCTTTTGGTGGTGATTGTCTGCTACGTATTCTTGCAGGATTGGCGCGCTACGCTCGTGCCTGCGGCTACGATTCCGGTTTCCTTACTTGGAACTTTTGCCGTCATGATGGCACTTGGTTATTCCATCAATATGTTTACGCTCTTTGCGCTTGTACTGGCTATCGGGCTTGTAGTAGACGACGCTATTTGTGTGGTGGAACGCGTCATCGTGCTCATGAACCGCGAAAAGAAAACCCCGGTGGAAGCCGCCACGCAAGCCATGGAAGAACTTTCCGGTGCGTTAATTGCCACTACGCTGGTAC
>CACZKQ010000074.1 GCA_902781765.1 uncultured Elusimicrobium sp.
AACGGCAAAATCGGCCTGATAATTACCCGGCGTTTGCATGACCCCTAACGAAATGGGACTACCGACTGCCACTAACAGCGTGCCGGCTTCGTGGGCGATTTGCGCTACCGTTTCGGCTTGTTCCAAGTAGCCCAAAAAATTCGGGTTTGGCAACACGACGCAGGCAGTTTTGTCGGACACTTGCGCTTTTAACGCGGCCATATCTAACGTACCGTTCTCGGTCGGTTTGGCTTCAACAAGCGTAACGCCGCTATGTTTGGTATACGTTTTTAATACTTCTTTGTAGTGCGGATGCAAAAGCGCAGAAATAATAATTTCGCCGCGGCCTGTTATGCGGTGCGCGGCCAACACCGCTTCGGCCAGCGCGGTTGCACCGTCGTAGTGGGAAGCGGTAGCTACGTCCATATCCAGTAGCGCGCAAATACAGCTTTGAAATTCGTAAATCGTTTGAAGTGTGCCTTGGCTGGCCTCGGCCTGATAGGGCGTATAGGCCGTTAAAAATTCGCCGCGCGAAGAAAGCGCAGGCACCGCCGCCGGAATAAAATGCTCGTAACAACCTGCGCCGATAAAATTTTTAAGCGGCTTATTTTGCGCGGCCAGCGTTTGCATATAGGCCGCAAGTTGTTGCTCGGTTAAAGCGGCAGGTAAATCAAATTTTTCGCTGCGCAACGCGGCGGGAATTTGGTTTAGCAAATCTTCTAGCGAAGAAATGTTAAGCGTTTTAAGCATTTCCTCTTTATCTTGGGAAGTAGTAGGTGTAAACATAGTAGTAAAATCCCCCGGGCAAGCCGGGGGAAAATTCCTTTTATTTTTTATTTTACAATCGTAGCTTGGTAGGCATCAAAATCTAACAAGCTGTCATATTCGGCGGGATTGGCCATTTTGATTTTAAACAACCAGCCGTTGCCGTGCGCTTCGCGGTTGACGAGCGCGGGGTCGCCGTTTAGGGCCTCGTTGACTTCCACGATTTCGCCGCTGACCGGGGCGTAAATTTCGCTGGCGGATTTGACCGATTCCACCACACAGCAGTTTTTCCCCGCTTCGGCTTGTTGGCCCACTTTGGGTAAATCCACAAACACAATATCGCTGATTTCTTCTTGCGCGTGATTGCTGATACCGACTACGGCGATATCTCCTTCTTTAAACGCCCATTCGTGCGTTTTGGCAAAACGACAATCTTTCTCGTTATACATAATTTCTCCTTATACCCGGTTTTGATAAAACGGCGGTTTTACTACGTTGGCACGCACACGGCGGCCGTGAATTTCAATATCTACTTCGCTACCGACGGGAACGTCGGTAGCCAAATAACCTACGGCAATCCCTTTAAAAAGCGGCGAATACGTACCGCTGGTAAGCGTACCTTTCACGTCGCCGCCGACAAACACCTTGCAGCCCGAACGCGGCACACCCGGCACCGTCAGCACAAAGCCTGTTAATTTCTCTTTTAAGCCGGCCGCTTTTTGAGCAGATAACGCGTCTTTACCGATAAAATTTTCTTTGGAAAGTTTCACCACCCAACCGCAGTTGGCTTCATACGGTGTGCGGGTTTGGTTGGCATCTTCGCCGTTTAGTAAATACCCGGCCTCTAGGCGAAGTACGTCGCGCGCGCCAAGACCGCAAGGCGTAACGCCGTGTTTAAGCAGTTCATCCCACAGTAGCCCAATCGTATCATTAGGCAACATAATTTCCACACCGTCCTCACCGGTATATCCGGTGCGGGTGATGTAGCCTTCTTTATCAAACATGGTAAGCGGGCTAATGTGAAAGCGCGGCAAATCCTTGGCGCCGGGGACCATGCTATCAATAATTTCAATCGCTTTGGGCCCTTGCAAGGCAATCATACCCCACTTATCACTTTCGTTGCGAACGGTAACGTCAAAATTTTGGGCCTGTTTAGTGAGCCAATTATAGTCGGTTTCGATGCACGCGGCGTTGACGACCACTAAAAACTGATCCGGGGCGAGGCAAAATGAAATAGCGTCGTCGATAATCGTTCCCTGTTCGGTCAACATATGCGAATAAGTCCCTTCGGCCGGACCGTTTTTAATATTATTGCAATTTACATATTGCAATAATTTCCACGCGTCTTTGCCTTCCACGAAAATCTGCCCCATGTGGGACACATCAAACATACCGGCACTTTCGCGCACGGCTTTGTGTTCGGCTAAAATTCCGGCAAATTGCACCGGCAATAGCCACCCATGGAAATCCACCATTTTTCCGCCGGCAGCTTCGCAACGTGATGCAAGCGGTGTAGTTTGTAAGGTTTGTGTAGTCATTTAACACCTCGCTAATTATACGGTTATTGTATAAAATTATCTGCTCAATTAGGCAGAAATTACAATAAGTGAAGTTTAGTATAATGAAGTTATGGCAGATACGCAAAGCGTCGTGAGTGACGTAAAACTATTTTTAGAGAAACTAAAACAGGAAATGCCGGAAATCTTCGGCCCGCAAACCAAAACGGACGGAGAAACAACTCCTGCCGAAAATGCCGCGCCGCAAAACCGTGTGCTTTATAACGGCGACCTTTTTGAAGCACGCATATACCTCACTCCGGACCAAGAACCGGGCGTAGCGTTTGACGGCACCGTTTTCCACATCTATCTGCAAACGAAAGACGACAACCCAGGCGCACTTGTTACCGATTGGCTACATAAAAAGGCCGATGAAGTATTAAAAAAACGCACGCAAGAGTGGGCCGAAAAAATCGGCGTGGAATATAACCGCATTGTACTAAAAGACCAAAAGACGTTATGGGCGAGTTGCTCGGGCAAAAAAAATATCAATTATTCCTACCGCATTATCAAAATGCCGCCTGCCGTACAAGATTATTTAATGGTACATGAACTATGCCATTTGGTACACATGAATCATGGGCCGGAGTATTGGCAGCTTGTAGAACAATTTTGCCCGGATTATAAAAACCACCGCCGGTGGCTTAACGAACACAAAGACGCCGTCTTTGCCGACGAAAAATTGACGTATAGCGAAGAAAATTCCCATTGATATGACAAAAAAATTAGCACTTTTATGCTGTATCTTTTCGCTAGCCCTGACGGCACAAGCAAAAACCTGTCAAATATGGGGACAAGAGGAAGCAGACCATTTCCCCGTCACTTTATGGGGCATTAAATTTTGTTGCAGTGCTTCTGGCACTATGTGCGAAAGCAAATCATCTGAAGTAAGCGAGCTTTTATTTGAAAAATTGGATAGAGCCCAGGATTTATATCGCCCTACTAAAAAACGTGTAAGCAAGTTAGGTATAGCTACAACTTTCGAGAAAGAATTGCTATGTCCAGACAAACGAACCCGTGTAATCTTGGATGTCTCCTCCACTATAATTCAATACAGACCATACTCCACTTTTGAGATAAGTGGAATAAAAAACGGCAAACAAGAATTATGGATGAAACGGTTGTGTTCTTTTGATGCCGCGCAATTATTTGACGCGAGGGCCCCTCTTCCAGACAATGCGCATGTAACCACCCAGCAAAATAATCCTAATTCAATAAAACAACAAGAGCCGTCTGTACCCGCACAGGCTAAAAATATTTCAAACGCACCCACAGTCTTGCCGCGCCCGGATTCCAACGCTTTGCAACTCTTGGGAACTTACTTTTATAGACAATCCTTACCTGCAAATTTGTCTACGGTGCGCCATTTCCGCACGGCTGACAAACAACAGGAACTGAAAATCAATTTTTCTTCTAAAGATAAATCCGGCTTTTTGCAAAAACTGCAAAAACAATTTCCGCAAAATTCTTCCAAAACTACATATTGCACAAACAATAATATTCTATTTGAAACACAACAAGAAGTATATCAAGCGTTTGTTCTATCACCTGAAGCCATTATTGTACTGGCACGCCCAGTAAATTCCCCGCTGAGTCAAATCCAACAAAAAGAATTATGTAACTTTAATGCCATGCTGACTTGGTAACAAACCGAACTTGAAAAAAAGCTGTTGGAAATTCCTTTCCAACAGCTTTTTGTATAGGAGACAAGCTGGACACTTCGGCTAAAAATGTCCAGGTACTTCAAAAAACTAACTGCGAAAAACGGCCAAAGCATCTTCCGAAACCTTTCCCCATACCGTGCTGTAACGCGACGGCGCATATTTTACTAAAGCTACTAACTTTCCTTCAAAAAAAACAGGTTCCCCCGTCTTTAACGAACCGCAACGATACCGATTGCTTCCAATGCGGCAAACACGCGTTCTAAAAGCAATTCCATGCGAAGAAAAAAATCGGTGCAGTGCCATTGTCATCGCACTTCCGAAAGTATCTTGTAGGCTTTTACCTGGTTTTAATACACCCACCGGCACCCCCCGTAAACCTTGAGCCGTTTGTGCTTCTATGCGGATATACCCCATATCGTCTTGTGTATAAATACAGCTTTTAGTGCCGGTTGCTTGACGGCCGTTGCTAAAGGAAAGGCGGAGTTGTTTGATTTCAAAATTACCGTTTTTAAAACATACTGCCGGCAGAGCAATACGCGTATTTCCTTCTAGCAATACACCTTGGCATGTTGTGGTATCTTGCTTAACCCCGATAACCGGGTTTCCAGCCCCCATTCGGGGCGGCCGGCTCATAACATCACGCATGTGGATTTCTTTTTCCCAGTTAATGTTAATTTCCACTTTGGCTTGTTGCGTCTGTATTTCCTGATTTAAACGCCGTTGGAGATTGGCGTCAGCAGACGGCTGGGCATGCGCGGCCCCACATACAAAAAAACAGATGCTTCCTAAACTTAAAATATATTTCTTTAATTCCATTTTATGCTCCTTAATCAATTAGATAAATATATTATACAAAAGTTAGGATGAACTAACAACAGATTTTATAAAAAATAAAAACCTCGTCTAAAAATAGGAGGTTTTTAAAAAATATTAAAAATTAGTTTTAGCTAAATTAACAAGAAATATTTATTTCTTCACTTCGTTTTTGGTGTAATTCACAATGCCATTATAAATACCAAGAGCCATTTTATCACGCGCCGTTTTGTTGGATAAACGCGCGCGGTCTTTTTGACTGCTGATAAAACCCATTTCCACCAAAATAGACGGGCTTTGTACCCCTTTTAATACATAGAAATTCGCTTGACGAACACTATTATTTTGGTTGACTGCAATCCCGATCCCCGGTTGTTTATACACCGCATTACGTACATATCCGGCTAGTTTAGAGCTTTCGTTAATAAACTCATTTTTGACCATAGATTGCAAAAGGGCATCTACAAAATTATAGTGGGCTTCTTCGTACTGCATGGCCTCGTTTTCTAATGCGGCTGTTTCGGCAGCTTCTTTGTCGGTTGCTTTTTCCGAACGGAAATAAACTTGAAACCCATTTGCATTTTTATTTTTCGTGGCATTGGTGTGAATGGAAACAAACAAATCTGCTTTAAAATTATTGGAAATTTTTGCGCGCTCACCTAGCGCAATAAACACATCGGTACTGCGCGTAGTCTGTACATCAAAACCGCCTTTTTTCAGCAAACGAACTAACTCGTTCCCTACCGCTAAATTCCAATCCTTTTCGCGGTATTTCCCGCGTACTGCGCCGGCATCTTTGCCGCCATGGCCCGGGTCTACTACAATGCGAATTTTCCGTTTTTGTGCGCTCATACTAAGCGGTTGAGGCTCCGCTTTTATCACAGGTGTACTTGACGCAGTAGCGGGCGCTGCCGCCATAACCGCAACAGCAGAAGGGGCTGGATTTGGATCGGCTTGCATCACCGGAGTAGAAGGTACTTCCGACTCTGAAGCGGCCCGAAGAGCCGGGGCATCTTCTTGCACAGGAAACATTTCTTCAAAATCATCTTTTTGGGCCAAAACAGATAAATTGTCCGTTACAGAAGGTACCGCTAAATCCGCATTTTCTTCCGCTAACACCGAAGGAATTTCTACCTCCGCCACAACGGCCGCGGCAGACGCTGCTAAGGTGGGTTGTGCTGATTGGGCGGCTTGTTTTTCTTCCGTGGACATCGGCTTTTTGGCAATCCGTACACGCAACGTATTTCCTTGCCGTGTAACGCCCCAATCCTTTGCCTCTTTTCCTAAGACAATTTTTAATACAGCCTGATCGCGGTTTTGGTATAAATCGGCCGAAGCAATAAAATCCGTATGGAACCGAAAATATTCATCCCGTTTGAAAGTAGCTCCCGGAAATAGGACCTCTACCGTATGTTTGTTTGGAGTCGAAACCGTCCAAGTAGTATCATCACGCCGCGTCTTAAAAACCAACTCATTCTCGCGTTTATTGACCACGTTTTCCACCCGTTCCAAATCAAACGGACGCTCTACCCATAACGTGTGACCCGAAAATGAAATTTCTTTTTGAAGCGCTTTTTGGAAAGAAGGCAAGGTAAAAAATGAAACCGGAACCATAATAATGCCTCCGTGAATTACTACCGGAGCTTCCAGTTTTTCTTGCTTGGCATTTACGATTACTTCACGCAAAGAAGCCGTCAAAATCGCGTAAAATCCGCGGGCCGTTACTTTGGCCTGTTTGGACTGTGCAAACACTTCCACTCCGGCGCCAATTTTGCGCGCCGTTTTTTTT
>CACZKQ010000075.1 GCA_902781765.1 uncultured Elusimicrobium sp.
TTTCCTTTTAAGTTTTTCCAGTTTCCCAAACCATTCACTTTTACCCCGTATATAAAATTTAACACTCGTTTCATAATCATACGAATGATATGGTGCGGCAAGAGTCCGCAAATATAAATAGCAGCCAACGCATTGATAAAAGCAATAATTCCAAAAACAGCCGGAATTGTGAAGTGTAAGGCTAACAGGAACGCACAAAATCCACTGCCAAGTACCATAAATAACGAGTTGATAATGTTATTGGTTGCAATCACACGCGAACGCGTATCTTCCGCCGATAAAAATTGGAGCATAGCATTAAGCGGTACCACATAAAGCCCTCCGCAAACGGCAAAACCCAGTAAATCAAAGGTAATGCGTTTACCGGCAAATGTCATTAAAAATGCCTTATATTCCACAGGCAAGGAAGAAGGTATATAACTGGAAGTAGCATAAGCTAAATCAGCCAAAAACACAGTCATCAAAAGAGCACTAATAGGCACGTATTTACTGGTAATTTCCCCTTTTACCAAGAACTGGCAGAGTAATGAGCCTAACCCAATACCACAGGAAAAAAGCGTAAGTAAAAAGATAAATAGAGACTCCGTGCCATTTAAAACAGTGTGGGCAAAAGATGGCATTTGCGCTATGAGTGCCATACCTAACAGCCAAAACCACGAAATTCCCAAAATACACAGAAAAATATCATGATTTTGTTTGGCAAACGCCATATTTTTCCATGTGCTACGCAGGAAATTTTTATCCACCTTTAAATTGGAGTTTGCCGGTTTTTGTGCCGGAATAAACAAACTGGCCGTGAGCCCCAAAATCGACACAATTAAAATAATAATAGGGAGAGCATACTCATTAACCGGCATGACAAAATGCCATAATTTTAAGTGTGTAATTGTAATAATTAACCCTCCGAAAACCGTCCCTTGTAAAATTGCCCCGTACGTAGCCGCCTCAATAATACCGTTACCAGCAATAAGTTGTTCTTTGCTTAGGATATCAGGCAAAATACTGTATTTAACAGGCCCAAAGAACGCCGATTGCGTACCCATTAGGAATAAAACAAATAACAGTAGCGGTACACTGACGGTCAAGAATCCGACCCCAGCCAACAGCACAATAATGACTTCCAAGACTTTCGTCAATTTAATTAAAATATCTTTGCGGAATTTATCGGCCATTTCACCAGCAAGAGCCGAGAATAGAAAAAACGGTAACATGAAAAACGCCGCCGCAAGGGATACAATAACGGCTTTATTAGTGTCCGTCATAGTCGTTACCTTGTATGTAATGAAGAGGGACAACGCCGTACGGAAGAAATTATCATTAAACGCACCTAAATATTGGGTACAAAACAACGCCAAAAACGAACGGTTGAAAAAAGTTTTCAGTAGGGATAGCATAGATTTCTCCTGGGATAAAACAGTCAAACTCCTTCTAAAAATGATAGCATATAATTATGTAAGAGACGGCTTTTATAACACAACCCTCCGAAACAATGCAATAATTTATCCTGTTTGCGTGTTATATTATAGTAAGCGGTTATTGAAAAAGGAGGCATCCTATGAAAAAAAGTATTTTTCTAATTTTAGGTATTTGCGGACTAACAGCATGTGCCGGTTTTCAAACCCAACGACCACAACAAATTGATTGGAGCGGCCAAAATTTTGACCATTTCGTCGTTACATACGGCATACCAACCTCCCAACACACGTTGCAAAACGGAAATATTGCTTATTCGTTTGTAAAACAATGCCCTTATACAAACGGGCAGGATGAAATAGTCGTGGTTGTCAACCAAGAAAATATCATTAACGGGGTATCCCGCGTGGGTTCGTGTCCGTCCGCCACACAAGAGAAACAACACAACGAATATGTGGACCCGCAAACTAATTTTCTTAAAGAACAAGCCGCAAAGCAAGAAAAGGAAAACCAAGAACGACGCAAACAAATGCTCAAACGGATTAATTCGCTAAAAAGCGAACTATTTAATTTGGACTATGACTCCAGTTACGAATTAGCCGTAAGCGGGACGGAACATAAGTTAAAACTAAAACAAGATAGTTATCTTCAGTGGGAGGCTACTTATAAGAAGCACAAAGAGGAATTATCCCAATTCAAAATCCAAGTAGGAAAATATGGTGGTGAAAGTGAACGAATTTTATCAAACAATCTGGAAAAAGAGAAAGAACGCCTTGATGCGCAGTATTTGGATATCCAAAATGTAAAAAAAGAACTGGAACAAGCACAAACAAACTTAAAAGACTGGGAAAACCGCCGGGCTAGCTTGCGCAAAGAAATTGCGATATTGGAATCCCAGCTTCCACCCGAACAGAAGGACGGGTATGAAATCTTATTGGAGAAATTATTTTAACATATGCCGAAATTAATTTTACCCGTTGGCTATCATAGTTCCACCGATCTGCGCCAAACGCAAAAGGCCATTAAGTTTATTAAAGACACTTTTCAAACAAAACTGGCCGCCGCGCTGAATTTGCAGCGCGTATCCGCGCCGCTTTTTGTGGAAGCAAACAGCGGCTTAAATGACGACCTAAACGGTGTGGAACGACCGGTCCATTTTGATATTAAACAAACCGGGGTAGAAGCCGTTATCGTCCATTCGCTTGCAAAATGGAAACGCATGGCGCTGGCTCTTTACCAATTTGAACCGGGTACCGGGCTATATACAGACATGAATGCCATTCGCCGCGATGAAGAAACGGATAATATCCACTCCATTTACGTAGACCAATGGGACTGGGAAAAAATCATCCGCCCCGAAGAACGTACCCCGAGTTTTTTAAAACAAACCGTTACACAAATTGCCGGTGTTTTAACCGAAACATTAGAAGAACTTAAAAAAAATTATCCACAAGTAACCACCCAAATCACGAAAGAAGTTCATTTTATTTCTTCTTTAGAACTGGAAGAAAAATATCCCTCGTTATCCCCTAAAGAACGGGAGCGTGCTATTACAAAAGAATATGGGACCGTTTTCGTCACTCAAATTGGAGGCCCTTTAAAAAGCGGACTTCCGCATGACGGACGCGCCCCGGACTATGATGACTGGGCGCTCAACGGCGATTTACTGGTCTATAATGCGGTATTGGAAGATGCGTTTGAAATTTCTTCTATGGGTATCCGTGTCAATGCACAAAGCCTAAAAAAACAATTGGAAATGGCTCATTGTACTGAGCGCGAAAAATATCCATATCATCAAATGATTTTGGCGGGGAAGTTGCCTTTAACTATTGGCGGCGGAATTGGCCAAAGCCGGCTTTGCATGCTATTACTAGGCAAAGCACATATTGGCGAGGTACAATCGTCCCTATGGCCGCAAGGAATGCGCGAAATTTGTGCTAAAAATGGGATTGAACTCCTCTAATTTTTAGAAATTATTTTTGCGCATTTAACGCAGCCTGTAAAGCAAGTGATAACTGATCTGCACAGGAAGTTCCTTTGCCGCCACAATCGTTTCCGGCAAGTAAATCTATCACTTTAGTAGCTTGCATGCCTTCCGTCAGTTTACTAATCGCTTGTAAATTACCGGGGCAACCACCTACAAATTGTACGTGGTAAACTTTCCCGTCTTTGAGTTCAAATTGAATTTCGCTGGAACAAACGCCGCGTGTTTTATAATTATAAAAAGCCATATTATTCCTCGTCAAAATCTTCTTCTTCCCGGCGAATGTCTTGAGCAAATTTAACCCAGTCTTCTCCGCATGCTTCAAAACTAATAGTAAGCCCTGTATTAGAATAAGGCCCAAAAACTTTATCTTCTCCGGCAAAGATATTTTGTTCTAATGTAATCTGCAGTAAAAACATATCCTTTTGATTATAAGAAGAGCAACAACCCAGTGCATTTTGAATTGGATACATATAAAATGATACTTTAGGTTCCAACATGGTCCAATTATTTTCTTTGTGTTCGTTTAGCGTTTGCAAAATAAAATCGGACAAATAAATCATTTCCTCATCTTTAAGAGCGATTAATTTATCTTGCCAATCCGGATTAAAAACAGTTTTTCCTTCGCAAAAAAGCCCTAATTGATACTCCATAAATTCCCCTTCGCTCCCGGGGTTAGACCAAATAGAAAGCGGGGAAATTTCTAGTGCTAAATGTCCTTCTTTTCCAAATTTAATCGTTGCCATATTGCGCTCCTAAACGAGTTATATAATTTATTCTATTATAGTAAATAACTTTTTGATAGAATATAAGAAAGAGTTTAATTATGCGCTACCTGTTATACTTTTTTACCATGGCTCTATTATTTACCGGCGGCATGCTGGTGGGGAATATCTTTTTGCCCCAGCGTGCGGCGTCGCTTGCAGCGGCTGTATCCGTCCCGGAATTGGATACTACTAACCCTATTTTTCAACAAATTTCCAGAGAACAAGCCCAACGCGATTTAGAAATTCTAAATCAAGCTTTGTCATCATGCCCCGTAGTGGTTAATGAAGAAAAAGATCGTTTGCTTAATCAACTTAAATTACGTTTGGCCATGGAAAATTTTGAATTACGAAAATTAAAATTAGAATTGGAAATTGCTAAAAACCAAGAAACCAATCGTCCAACCGTTGAATTTACTCAGGCAAGCGTGGAATATAAACAAGCCAAAGAACAGGCTGAAAAATTAGCAGATGAATTATTCCCGGTTCAACCCCCTGCTGATGAAACAATTCCCCCGGAAGATGCCTCCCAAACCGTTGAAAGTTCCACGACGGTGGATTCCTTACAAAAAACCGCCGCTCATGCATCTGCGACGGTTACAAAGTAAGTAGTTTTTATTTCTCACAACGTCCGGTCTCTTTCAATAGATCTCGGTACATAGCCAATTGTTTGGCATATTTGGTCATCGCTTCAAACGGTGTAGTATCTGCCCGGTAGGTCCAGTTGTTATCCCCCACCGTTCCGGGGGTGTTTACCCGTTCCAACGAGCCGATAATATCTTGCCAGGAAAACATCACAATAGCAGAAGCGCTATCCAGTACACGACGTAAAATAGCGCGTTGCGTATCCTGATTCCACGGCGCTCCGGCATCTGTTTTTTGCGCAGAAATCATTTCCCAAATATGCGCGCGTTCCGTTCGGTTTTCCGTCTCCCACCAACCACGTAATGTTTCGGTATCGTGCGTAGAAGTCGTCGCTAACGAAATTACCGGGTAGTTACGCGGCTCACGATAATATCCGTTATCTTCCCGCTCCCAACGCAACACTTTATAGCCCGGAATACGCAAATCCACCAACATACGGCGCACATAATTGGGAATTACTCCCAAATCCTCGCCAACCGCCAAGCGGCCATGCGCTTCTTCTTGCACCATTTTTAAAAAGGCATAACCACGGTCTATTTGATTCTGTTCCCCTTCTATATCAAAGAAACCTTGTTCCTCATTCGGGGCAAAAATATAGGTACGGAAAAAACCCACCAAATGATCTAAGCGAAAAATATCATATAGTTCCGTCACTCGGCGGATTTTTCGTCGCCATAAGTTTAAATGATGGGCATGTTGATAGCCCCAATCATAGGCGGGGAGACCCCAACGTTGCCCGCCCCGGGAAAATTGGTCTGCGGGAGCCCCTGTTTCGTAACCGAAACGAAAATTTTCACGTTCCGCCCACACTTCCGCGCTATCCAAGTTGGTAGTAAACGGAATATCCCCAAAAATCAAGATTCCTTTTTCCTGTGCATGTACTTTTGCTACCCGTAACTGTTGGTCCAAAATCCATTGAACATAAGCAAAAAAGTCCACATATTCTTGATACTGGGCTTCAAAAGCACGCACGGCAGCTACCTCATGGTTACGCAACGCTTCCGGCCACTGAGTCCAACTTTGCCAATTATAAAATTCCTTCAACGCACGAAATACTTTATAGGAAGCAAGCCACCCGGCTTGCGCAGCACAATACGCTTCAAACGCCCGGAAACGAGCCGAATAAAAACTTTTTTCCTCCGTTAAAAACCGCTGATATCCCAACCAAAGTGCTTTTAATTTGGCTTGTTTAACATGAAAAAAATCTGCCGTCTCCGCCGATCTCCATAGCGAAATTTTTTCTTGAAGTGAAGCGATATATTCCTGGGCTTCGGCAGATTGTTGAATATCTTGTACGCCGGAAATATCGGTATAGACCGGATCGGTCGCAAAAGAAGTCAACGCTGAATAAGGGCAATTGACTCCAGGGGCTGTTTCCTGCAGTGGCAAAATTTGAATAATCCGTGTACCTTGCCCCGATAGAAAATCCACCCATTCCGTTAACGATCCAAAATCACCCACGCCCCAATCCCGGTTTGTGCGCATGGAAGCTAACGGCAATAAAATTCCGCTTATGCGCGAAGATAAAATTTGTTCTTGTAACGTCATGTAAAAACCTATTTTTTAGCAATTGCTTCAATTTGGACAGCGCTTCCTTTGGGCAGTGCATTGACCTGCAACGTAGTGCGGGCC
>CACZKQ010000076.1:0-3213 GCA_902781765.1 uncultured Elusimicrobium sp.
TAAACTTAGCAAGCACAAAGGTGAGCCCAAGCAAGACAATTGCCGCAAGTGTATAAATGATTAGACTAGACTCATACGTTCCTGCTAAAAAAGGAGCGAACAAATTAGAGATAATAGAAGCAGTAGGCTTTACATGGATAGAACCAAGCACTCCTAATTTGTGAAATACACCCATCACGAGCGCCGCAAATAAAGCAAAAATTGGCAGATAAATGGTAAGCCGGGTAAGCATTTTTAAGTAAGCTTTTATAGCTGCCTGTCTTTTTTGCGCGGCCTGGGATTGTTGCTTAACAGGAACAAAAACCTCCACAGGTTTTACCTGATCATTTAACATTTCAATGGAAGGAGCTTTTTCTTTAGGATCCGGCTTCGGCTCCAGAGTTGGCGGCGGATTATCTGTCATGTCAATTTGCGGCATTAGCGAGTTGGAGCGTATAGTATGGGATACCGGGGTAGCTCCAGCTAAAGAATCATTTTCTTTATTTGAAACACGTTGGCGCCGCATAGTTTCGGTAGCCAGCTTTTCATCATCTACTAATTTTAAAGCACCTTCTTCCGATAAATCAATCGCTCTGCCCGTATTATTTATTTTGACACGCAGTTGGTCTTCCGCGCGCATTTTGCGAAAATACATATAGGTTTCTTTCGCCGTTGCAAAACGATTGTCTGGATTTTTACTCATCAACTTTTGAATAGCAAGGCCTAACCAACCTGGCAAATCTTTACGCCACTGGAGCGGGTCGGGTACAGGTTCGTTGATGTGTTTTTGAATAATATCCATGGTGTTTTTTCCGGCATAGGGAAAATGACCAGTTACCACGTAAAACATGCTAGCACCAATGGAGTATAAATCGGCGCGGGTATCTAAATCACGGCCTAAGGCTTGTTCCGGAGCGATGAAATAGGCTGTTCCGGCAAGTTCAGTGGTTTTGGTAGAACCTTTATCTTTATCTACTTTTTTGGCGATACCAAAATCCACCAGTTTTGCTTGTCCTTGAGGTGTAATTAAAATATTAGAGGGTTTAATGTCCCGGTGAATAATTCCTTTTTCATGAGCGGCTGAAAGGCCTTGAAGTACCCCATCAAAAAGGTCCAGTATCGTACCGATTGGAATTATTTTCTTTTGTTTTAACAGGGTAGATAACGTTAACCCTTCAACAAAGGACATAACGATAAAATAGTAACCTTTTTCTTTCCCTACGTTGTAAACATTTACAATATTAGGGTGATCTAATTCGGCGATAGCGCGTGCTTCTGTTAAAAAGAGTTCTACTGCTTTTTTATCGTTGGCGAGTGCAGGACTTAAAATTTTTACGCAGACAATGCGGTTAAGCGCTTTATGACGGGCTTTGTAAACAGACCCCATACCGCCTTCGGCAACTTTATTTAAAATTTCGCAACCGGAAATTTCTTGTCCAACTAAAGAAGGTTTTTCTGTCATAATTATCCTGCAAAAATAAATTCATCAATAAAAAAAATAATTAAAAACTAAGACCCCTATAAAAATAACTTGATTTTATAAGGAGCAAACACTAAAATATAACTACAAAGCTATCATATCATATTTTAGATGATTAGAACAGGGGAAGTTTTGGAATTTTTTGTGAAGGAGTAGTATTGTATGTCTGAAAGTAGCTTTACACTATTAAGGGAAATTGGCTCTTTTTCCATAGCACCGCGGGAAGAAATCCGTTTTAGTATAGAGGCGTATCATGGATTCCGTTATGTTTCCATTCGTCGCTATATTCAAACAGATGATTTTTGTGGGGCGACGCGTGACGGAGTTACTCTTACCCCGGAAATAATTCATGCTTTGGCAGCAAAAATTGCTTTGTTGCCAGATGCCATAGAAAGTATAAAAACTGCGCAAGTCGGAAAATTTGCCAAGCGGCCAGGGATTTGCATTATCGTTTCTGTTGGGGAATTTAAGGGCAAGCGCGGCCTTGATCTGCGACAATGGCAGCAAGATATAGGTTGGACGAAAAAAGGGGTGTGGATTCCATTAGAATTTTTACCGCAAATAAAACGGTTGTTACGGCAAACGTGTGAAGCGTTGGCGGAGCAACCTATAGATGATTTTTAAAAAAATTATCAAATAAAAAATCCGGCTATAAATTTTATAGCCGGATTTTTTGATGTTATACAAACTTATTTATTTGGAATTTGATACCCATGTGCCAGTAACATTTCCTTGGCATTTTCAAAGACGGTATCGGGTAAAATTTCTTTCATGCATTTAAAATGACCTTGCGGACATTTTCTCCCCCCATGCAAAGCACATGGACGGCATGGAAGATCTTTTACTTCCATTACGCGGTGTCCTTCCCCATACGGGAAAAACCCTAGTTCGCGCGTAGTCGGCCCGAAAATGGCCAAGGTTGGCACATCAAAAGCTGTAGCAATATGCATTGGGCCGGAATCGTTCGTAATAAATAGTTTTAAATGCTCCATAAGTGCCATTAGATCAGCCAAACTGGTTTTACCGCATAAGTTGGCCGTATGCCCCTGGGAAAGCTGACAAATTTTTTCTCCCAAATCGGCATCTTTTTTCCCGCCACCGACGAGTACAACTTGTACACCCAATTCTGTTTGTAAGCGGCTAATAAGTTGGACAAAATATTCCATCGGCCAACATTTTGTCGGCCAAGCACTTCCGGCATGAACACCGACTAAAGTTTTTCCTTCCAAGTTAAAATCTTTGATGAGCCGCTCCACATTTTCTTCTGCGGAAGGAGCGTAGCGCATATTTAATTTTTCTGCCGTAAATTTCTCTTTTACGATTCCTTGTAACAAAGAAAGATTGCGTTCTGCATCATGAATCATCCAAGAGAATGGAACCGTTTTGGTGTATAAAAACCATCCTTCGCTAGATGTAAATCCAATGCGAACCGGTACTCCCGAAAGCCATGCAATTAACGCGCTTCTAAAGCTGCGGTGTGGAACAAGAATAATGTCTGCATTTGTTTTTTTGATTGCTTTGGCAGTTTTCCATACTCCGGCAATTTTATTCCATCCTTTTTTGTCGTTTAAAATAATTTGAGAAACTTCTTTCATGGGACGGAAAATATCTTCCGTTTGCGGACGCGTAATAACCACGATTTTGGCTTGCGGAAACAACTTAGCTGTTTTTTGAATCAGCGGGGTTGTCAATACGCTATCGCCGATAAAAGAAGTTTGGAAAATGGCGATAGTGTTTACTTTTTTCCCATTTCC
>CACZKQ010000076.1:3237-9624 GCA_902781765.1 uncultured Elusimicrobium sp.
CATTTCCATTTTCTTCGGTGTTTTTGTACGCCCAATCACCTAGTTTGGGTTCTTTGTATTTGACCGGGATATCCCAAACCTTAAGAGCTTCTAAGTATTTATCTAACGTATGTTTTTCCAGTACGGGAGAAGCTTTATGAAAGCGAACAAACAGGCGGCGTTCTACCGCATTTTTATCATAGCGGACCCGATTAGGAATTTTACTAAATAGTCCAAATAAAATAGTCTTAAGCGTGGCATGTAAATCTAGGAAGTGGGTAAATCCTCCGGCTCTGATTTGACGGATATTGGCCCACAGACTTTTTTTGGCGACCATGATTTCATCAATATCCGGATGGCCAGCTAACACTTGGGCAAACTGAGGTTTTACCATAAGCGTGATATGTGCATTTGGCCAAGCCGCTTTGATGTTTTTATACACCGGAGAAGATAAAACGATATCCCCTAAAGACGAAAGTCTTACGATTAAAATTTTAGGCTGTTTTTTGTTCATAATTTTTCACCACATCCATTATTTTATTGGTTGCTCCTTGAAAACTGAGTGCCGTTTTACGGGCTTTTTCATTCATGTTATCCAACTGAGTAGTATCGGCAAGAAGCCGTACTACCGTTTGTTTAAAATTGTGTTCATCTACCAAAACTCCTCCGCCGGCTTCCAATAAAGCATGGGCGGTTTGAGGAGTATTGTAAAAATTTTTTCCAAACAAAACAGTTTTAGATAAAATAGCCGGTTCTAATAAATTGTGGGATCCTTTGGGGGCGATAGATCCTCCGACAAAAGTTAACGTAGCGCGTGCATATAGGGATTGCAAGAGCCCCATAACATCTGCACAAAGCAAATCGGTATTTTTATCAAAATTATTATCACTAATAAACGCATGATGTAGACCGCTTTGGCGTAATGTAGCGCGTACTTCCGGGATACGTTCCAAATGCCTGGGAGCAAAAATAACCTTAATTTGATGTTTAATAAATTCCGGCATGGCACGTAATAAAATGGTTTCTTCTAAGGGATGTGTACTCCCCATTACCAGTACGGAGGATCCATTCCAACCTAAAGCAGTCAAAATTTTGTTTACGTCAGATACTTTAGCTGGTGAATCATTTAACGTATCATATTTTACGTTACCACATACAAAAATTTTATTCTTTTCTATCCCTAAAGATTGATACCGCTGTGAATCTTCTTCACTTTGTAGTGTAGCAAAGACAAGCGGAGAAAGAATCCGTTTGAAAAGGGGTTTAAGCAGAAGATAGGCTTGGGTGGATTTAGCAGAAATACGTCCGTTTAGTAAAGCCGTGGGAATGTTAGCCTGGTGGGCAGCTTCCAGTAAGTTTGGCCAGATTTCCCGTTCTACAATAAACAAGCGGTGCGGTTGGGCAATTCGTATAAACCGCTTAACGGCCGGATAGAAATCAAGCGGTACTAAAAAGGATTGCGAAATATCCGGATTTTTTTGAGCGGTTTCTTTACCGGCTTGTGTAGAAGTGGTTACAATAATATCACGTTGATAGAACGTCTTAAAACGGGAGATGGTTTCTTTCATGGACATCACTTCGCCGACGCTGGCACAATGTAGCCAAATAGCGTGCTTAGTGACGGTCCCTTCCTTCTCCAGCCCCAGGCGTTCGGTAAGCTCCTGCCCCAGGTGCTTTAAAAGTCCGCGCCGGGTGGAGAATAAAAAACCGAGTAACACGGCCAAAGCGGCAAACGGAAATGCCAAATTGGTCAAGATGAGTAGTAACAAACCCATATAAGTTATTATATGAAATTTCCGGCCGGATAGGTTGCTTTTTTAAAAAGCTCCCGGGATAAATACTCCGGGAGCTTCCATAATTTTCAATTGAGACGTAGAAAGACAATGATTATCTTAATTCTTTTCTTCGGGCTCTTCTTGGGATTTCTTTTTGACTAAGTTGCCGATTGCATTGACAGTTTTTTTAGCAGCATTGGCTGTTCCTTTCAGCGCAGCTTGTGTAGTCTGTTTAGTTGTTTTCGCTGCCCCACCAGCCACATTTCCCGCTGTTTTAACGGTACCGCTTGCCAGCCCGGTAGCAGTTTTATAATTTAATAACCCGCCCACCACAGAGCCAACGGTGTTAAGTACATCTAATTTCCCGGAAGGATCGTCCAACGTGCCACCGATTTTAATTACCATAGGAGTTTGTTTGGTTAATAGCGTTGCCGATACTTTCATATCTAACTTGTTAGTTGGAAAATCAATCGTTCCAGAACCTTTGATATTAGTTAAGTCGGAAATGAAAGAAGTATTGTTGATGGTCATAAGTCCGTTTTTAAAGACGTAATCCCCCTCTCCTTTGGAAAAAGCAATTTCGCCTTTACCGGCAGATGCGGTAGATTCAAATAATGAGATGTGTAATTTTTTTGCCACAGAATTGATAATGCCAAACGGGAGCAAAAGGAAACGCACAATTTTATTTCCTTTTAATAAGGTATCTATATCGGTAATAGCTCCGGGCTGTAGCGAGAAGGAAATTGTTCCGTTTGCTTTATTCATGGAACTGCTCAGTCCGGTTAAATCCGTTTGTAACGTAAAACCGTCTGAACGCATATAGGGAATACTTACCGCCCCAATTTTGAGGTTTGTTTTTAGGTTGAAAAGCGTTTCCGCGTTATCAGTTGTGCTTGTTTTTTGTTCAGCCTGATTTTCGGCAGCGGAGGTTTGAGTGGAAGTTTCCGAGTTATTTGCACCGGGAAAGCTATCCAATTTTAGTTTGGCTAAATCTGCATTGATGATACAATTGGCTACTTGTTTTGCTTGTTTATAACTAAAAGACAAGGTTAATTTTTCTCCGTTAAGTAGTCCTGCCAAATTGTTGGAAGAAATATTTTCTAATGAGGCCATTTTAATAGTTCCGTTCGTTTGGGTTAGTGTAAACGGCGGATAAATGATACTTACATCTTTTAATTGCCAGGTTCCACTGATATCTTGGTAATCACGTTTATCGGTCATTTTAAAAGAGCCGGAAATGGAGCCCGTCGGGCGGACCTGCGTAAGGTCCGTCATCTCAATGGCTTGTTCCAAATTGATATAAGTTTTTCCCTCTAGTGTATAGGTAGCTGCTTCTCCCCCCCAATCAACAGGACCGGACATAGAAATAGAGCTATCTTTTAATTCAATGGCTGCTTTAGTAAGCTGGGCAATACTTTTGTCCAAATCCGCTTGTGCAACCAAAGATAATGAAATAGTGGGTAGTTTAAAAGCAGGTAAATCAGGAAGGAAATCAGTAAATATTTCATTACTAATTCCGTTTAAAGTACCCATGATATTTATATCAAGATTTTGGAAATTTTCTACCTTCCCTTGCAGCATGAGTTGGACCGTTTTATAAGAGGCGGTTGCTTGATTGAGCGTAACGTATGCTTGTGGTAGGTTTAAATTAGCCAGGAATATAGTGAGATCTAATTTAGCAGGTAGTGTAATATCAGCCTGATTTTTCTGTTTGATTTGAGTAGTGAAAGAGATCACTGCTTGAAACGGATTGGACAAATCAAAATTGCGGATGTCAAAGCTGATGTTATTTACGGATGTAGTCATAGAGGAGGCTACGTCTTTATAGATAAAGTTGCAATTTTTTGCTACAAACTGCTTGGCCGTCAGTGCAAAACCCAGCGAAGAATTTTTCTCACTAGAATCAGTGGTTTGCTCATTGGTTGGTGTTGTTAATGAATCAAAATTAAAAGTTTCGTCTGCATTTTTAACAATGGTTACTTGTAAATCTTGGATGCGGATGCTATCAATTTTAATATGCTTTTTAAGTAAAGGTAATAAAGCTAAGTTTACACTTAGTTCTTTCGCTTGAATAAACGTACCTTGTTCAAAAGTAGATTCTTCCGATATGGCAAAATTATCCAGCGTAACCCCTACAAAGCCAAAGGAAATTTTGTCAAAAGAAATTTCGCGGTGGAAGTTATTTTTTGCGTAGTCAATGGCCATTTGTTTAAGACGTTGATCCGGGAACATCCAACGCAGTACCGCAAGCGCGGCGATAATAAGTACAACGATAGAAATAGTAACGATTCCTGTGATTTTTAATATTTTGTTCATAATGAATATTCTAACTGTTTTTTAATTTTTAATATAGTAACAATATGGATTATTTTTTTGGCTCTACAACTTCTGCCTCAATAATATTTTCCTGATTTTGTTTTGCCTGCCTAAACGCAGCTAAATCTTTATGGAGCATAGTCAGCACGAGTAAGATAAATGCGCCATCGTCCGTAATGCCCAGCAAGGGCAATACATCGGGAAGCAAATCAATGGGGCTGATTAAATATACTAGGCAGATAATTGCCCAAAAAAATGTACCCCAGGGCATCTTATATTTGCCGCGCAAAATGGCCCATACCATGGGAAAAAAAGTTTGAACATCTTTAAATATGATCATGGGATTAAAATTCATGCGCTACTCCTTGGTTTGCGGTAGCTAAACTTTGCAATTGGCGCCTCTTTTGCCCGGCGGTTTTTTGTAAACCGTCGCTTGTGATTTTCATGCCAAACAAAAAGACGGCCAATCCACCCAGTAAATTAAATGTAATTAAGAGCGTACCCATTTTTTAGTAAGAACCCAGATTGATAAGTAAGCCGGGAACAATTTCTTGTAAATCACCGTAGGATTATTTAGACATTTTAATAGAAGAAATGTCATCATCCCCTTTTTGATGGGGGTGTTCGTTCTTTTTGGCTTGCCAAGCAGCGCGTTGCTCTTCTAATTGCTTGGCCATATCATCATCAAACAAAATGGTAGGCATGCGGTCTTCTTCCGTATACTCCACAATGTCTTCAGGTTTGGGTTGATACACTTTTTCTAAATGCTGGTGTAATTCTGAATTATCCGGGTCGGTACGCACGGAGGCTTGTAACACCCGTACTTGGGGTACATCTTTTACGGTTACTGTATTGCCTGCTCCGGGTGGCAAAACATTGTTTTCCGGCCCAAAAACTTGAGGCGTTTGTTGATTGAGTTGTTCCTGTGCTACGGGAGTAAACGTATCTCGGTTATAACCATAATCTAAATTCAAGAACACGAGTACGATAAAAATAAACATAGCTAAACAACACAGTAGATAGAAGAAACCTAGCACTGCAAACGTAATAATCCACCCCATAGACAGATTGGCTAAGGAGAAACTATCTGCAAAATATAACGGGATGCCCACAATTACACCGTATGCAATAAGTCCGGCCAGCAACATGGGGATAACCGCGGCTAACAATCCTGCCCCTAGTAAGTAAAAGAAGCGTCCGGAAGTTAATTGCCAAGAGTACGTGATGGCTGAAATAGGACCTTGTCCTCGTAGTGCGATTGAGAAGGGGCCGAACATCAAACGTATTCCAAAATAGATGCTGGCCAGCATGCAACAAAGAGGCCCAAGAATGGGAATTAAGTTTGCTAGTACCCCAGCAACCCCAAAAGTAATGTTAATAATTAACTGATAAATAAAAGCATATACAGTAGGAACAACGGTATTAGTAAATGCTTCAGATACAGATTCATTATTTTTTTCAGCTTTAGCGGCGATGATTCGCAGACATGCCATCTGTAACCAAACGAAACAAAACAGGGCAAAAAATGCAAAAATCAAGTACAAAAACTGAGGAACATTTGTTCGAAGTGAAAAGAAAACGACAATTGCTAGAGGAATAGCTAGTATAAGTAACATAGATATAATGCTAACCGCTAAAGCCATCCCGGCGCGGTTGGCAACCGAAAAGCTGGCAGCAAACAAACTAAATAAAGATTGTTTTTCTCGGATTTCCATAAAATATTCTCCTTTACATCTCACTACATTATAGCAAAACAATGCATTAGAAAAAACTAAAATTTGTGGGCTAAATCTTTTGCGGCGGCAAATGCACTGCTCCATGCCCATTGTAAATTAAACCCTCCCACGCGGCCCGTTACGTCTACTAACTCGCCAATGATATATAACCCCGGTATGGAGCGAGTTTGCAGGGTAGTAGCATTTAATTCACGGGGATCTACTCCTCCTGCGGTGGCCTCTGCTTTGGTGTAACCGAAAGTATCAGTTGGTGTGAAAGAGAATTGGTGTATTTGTTTGATAGCATTTTCTAATTGCAAACGGGAAGCATTAGACAAAGGAACATCTTGTCCCTGTAAAAGTATTTTTGCCGTTTTGCCGGGGAAATAATCTTTTAAAACGCTGGAAAATAATTGATTTTTTGTTTTATGTTGCGACAAAACAACCGCGGCTTGTGTATGGGGTAAAAAATCAATTTCTATGGGTTGCCCCGGTTTCCAAAAAAGGGAAATTTGTAAAATTGCCGGGCCGCTAAATCCTTCGTGCGCAAAGAGCAGTTGATCTTCAACGTGATGTTTTTCGCAGTGCACCCGTACGGGCAG
>CACZKQ010000077.1 GCA_902781765.1 uncultured Elusimicrobium sp.
GTTTGGCTCCTCCGGAACCCGAACCCGTTTCCCGGCCGGTGTTGTTTACTCCTAAAAAAGGAGATGTTTTTTTTGAAGAGGCTCCTTTGTCCACGGAGGATCAAACACAACAGTCCAAAGATACCATTGAATCTATTTTAGCCGATTATAAAGACGATCCCAACTTGCGCGCGTTTAACCAAGAGCTTAAAAAAATTACGCAAGGAAACGCGGTTGATTTAATGAGTTTAAGCGGCGGAGATTTGGGAAAAATCTTGCATCAAAATCCGCAAATTAGCGAAGTGGTTTCCAAATATATGCAAAATCCCGATTTTGCAAAAACTATCCAGCAGATTTTTTCCAATCCCCAATTTATACAAAGCGTGCAACAATTACAGCAAACACAAGCACCCTTCGGTACAAAAAAAGCTGATAAATAATGGGAAATTTTGTATTCTATTAGGTAGTGGAGGGAGTTATGCTTAAAATTTTGGTTAAAGCAGCCATTCTTGTTTTTATTATCTTAAGTGTTTATTTTATCGTAAATCCATCGGCCTGTTCTAATTTGATGTTAGGACGGGTGGTAAATTCAACAAATAAGGAGCCGGTCGTCTCCGAACCGCTAGATGATCATCGCGAATTATTCGTTCCTGTCGGCGATCGGACGCAACCGCATCAACCTGGGGCCCGGACTACCCAACCTAAGCAGGATGCCTCCACAGAGCCGGTTCCCGCGCAAGAAGGAGCGACTCCGGTTGTTATTGATACGAATACATTAACAGAACAAGAGAATGCTCAAGTTCCTGCTTATTCGCAAGAAGATATTGATTACGCAATCGCGAGCCGTTACGTAGAATTGGAAAATGAGTACGCCAAGAAAAATAAAATCAATAAAGATTCTGCGAAAGAAATTTCCTATCAGGTCATGGACGATTTTGAGTTGACACCGCAAGATTGGGAATCTTTCTTGCAGCGGGCGACGCAGAACAATTTGTTTAATCAAATTCGTACAGAAATGGCAACCCAAAAATAAGAGAAAGATTAAAGTGATTCGTTTGGAGCGGAAACTAATTTTCCGCTCCAATTTTTTCAATTATCTTCCTAGCCAGTGATGTAATGCAAACCAAGAGAGAAAAGTTATTCCTAGAAAAAGAGCAAATACTACAATAAGCCAAAAGATATGTAAACTTTGATTGGGGGGATTAGTGGGACGTGAACCCATAAAAGATTGCAATAGCGCTTGCGCTCGGGTTTCTGTAGGGTGTTTTTGGGAATTCTGGTTTGGTTTTGCTTCTGCAGTAGTTACAAGTGTTTCAAATTCATTTAAAATTTTCATGGCATGGAAACGGAATGCATCTATATCTTTAGGGTCAATCAATGCATGTTCGTGATAAATTAAAGCAGCCTCATTAGTTTCCAAATATATGGTTTCCTTTTCTCGTAATAAATTGATGATAAATGGGGAAAATAATTTCCCGGCTTGCGGTGTTTGGCTATAAAAATGAAACCGGGCATCCAAATCAGGGATGTTGATTTTAAAGCGCGAGAGTTTACTTTTTGTTAGGGGAGATTGCACCGGAACAATTTTTAAAGGCGGGAATTGAATTTTCCGCATTTCCGCTGTAAATAAAGTGAGCGAAATAGGTTTTGTTTTTGGGTCGTCGTTAAGAAAAATAAAATCATCTGCTAAACGGATAAATGCGGTGTTTGTGGTAAAAGTAAATACATTTTTAAACTGATGAAAAAATAGAATAAATAACTCCAGTTTACCGGCGCAAAGAGCCGTAGTAACGGAATTTTTACGCCGTTCAAAACGGCATCCGTAATTTTGGGCTAAGGAAGCTAATTTACTACTTCGTGAAAAAGTAATAATCCCAAATCCAACAGCTGCCCCTGCGATACCTACAAAGAGAAGTAAATTTATCATAGCCATATCATAGCAAAAAAACCTCCCATTTTGTCTGGGAGGTTTTTTTACAAGAACGTAGTTGCTATTTATTTAAGTCCTGGGCTGGTTTTTTACTGGATAAAATAGCCCAGCTTAATACTGCTAACAAAGCAATTACCACTAACCAACCGATTTTACCTAACGGAGTGAAATCGTTGTGATAATTGACAATAATCGGTGCCACAATGACCGCTACCATATTGACTACTTTAATAAGCGGATTGACGGCCGGTCCGGCGGTATCTTTTAAGGGATCCCCTACCGTATCGCCCACGACGCTGGCTTTGTGGCGTTCGGAGCCTTTGCCGGTATTGGCAGCAATATCGGACGGTTCGTCTTCCACTACTTTTTTGGCATTATCCCAACTGCCCCCGGCGTTGGACATAAATACCGCTAGCAGTTGTCCCGACACGATAATCCCGGCCAAGAAACCGCCTAACGCTTCTACGCCAAAAGCAAGGCCCACGATAATAGGAGAAATAATCCCCAGTAAGGCTAAAATAACCAGTTCTTTTTGGGCTGCAATCGTGGAAATGCCAACGGCGCGCGTATAATCGGGCTGAGCTTTCCCCTCTAGCACACCGCCTTTAAATTGCCGGCGTACTTCGTGCACAATAAGTGCGGCCGCGCGGCTTACGGCGTTAATCGCAAAGGACGAGAACAACCACGGCAACGCTCCGCCGATTAACATTCCTACAAAAACGACGGGGTTAGAAACCACAATGCCCACGTTGGAGAGTAATTCTAATGCTTGATTGACGCCGTCCTTGGCCCATTGAGCATTTAGCATACTTTGTACGTTACTAACGTCCACCATATAAGAGGCGAATAGCGATACGGCCGCAATCACTGCCGAGCCGATAGCAACCCCTTTCGTGATGGCTTTAGTGGTGTTACCCACGCCGTCCAAGTCCGCCATAATTTGGCGCGCTTTTTGCGTGTTGTCGTCTGTTTGGCCGTGCCAACTCATCTCTCCGATACCGTTGGCGTTATCGGCAATCGGGCCGAATGAATCCATGGCCACGTTGTTGCCGGTTAATGTGAGCATGCCGATACCGGTCATGGCTACACCGTACAAAATAAAGTTGAATTTTTGCGCGGCGGTTAGACCGTCAATCGTACCAAAAATAACCACGGACAAAAAGATAGCTCCGGCAATTACCAAGGTAGTCCAGACGGCTGATTCAAATCCCACTGCGATACCGGACAGAATTGTCGTAGCCGAGCCGGTAGCAGTAGATTTTTTAATTTCCTGCACCGGTTTATTTTCTGTCCCGGTGAAATATTCGGTTAAACGGTCAATGGTAATGGCCAACAAAATACCAATGGTAGTTGCCGCAAACGGCCGCCACCATCCGCCGGGAACTGTGTTCATATAGAAATAGGCAAGCACCCCGAAGATTACCACCGAAATCGCCGCCGAAATGGAATAGCCCTTGAAAATAGCTTTCATAGCATTGCCGGCGGAGCGTTTGGAATCTTTAACGGCATACGTGCCGATAATGGAACATAGCACACCGATACCGCGCACAAGAAGCGGATAAACAATCCATTCATAATGCCCGGTAATGCGCCATAGCCCGATACCTAAAATTAAGCCCGATACAATCGTTACTTCGTACGATTCAAAAATATCGGCCGCCATACCGGCGCAATCGCCTACGTTATCGCCGACTAAATCGGCCACCACAGCCGGGTTGCGCGGGTCATCTTCCGGGATACCGGCTTCTACTTTACCTACCAAGTCAGCACCTACGTCAGCAGCTTTCGTATAGATACCGCCACCCACACGCATGAAGAGCGCAAGTAACGTTCCGCCGAACCCAAACCCGAGTAATGCATCCGGGGCGGCAATTCCAAAAATGATGAAAATTAGCGTTCCGCCTAATAGTCCAAGGCCGTCGGTCAACATACCTGTTACCGTTCCGGCACGGTAGGCAATACGAAGTGCATCACCGAAACTGCGTTTAGAAGCCGCCGCCACGCGCACGTTAGCATCTACGGCAATACGCATACCTAATTGACCGACGAGTAATGAAAACACGGCCCCTAAAATAAAAGCACCGGCCCGCCCAAATGCGGCAATTAGTTTGATATGATCGGCAGATAATCCGGCAAATCGTTCCATGGAATCTTGCGATACAGGAACAATATAAACAGATAAAAATAAACAAACAGTTAATAGTCCAATAAGCGGCAAAATAGTTTTAAGTTGCCGTTTTAAATAAGCATTGGCACCTTCGCGAATAGCTCCCCATACTTTGAGCATTTCCGGTGTGCCGCAATCTTCGCTGATAACTTGCTTACGCAAGAATAATGCATACAACAACCCCAATACCGCAATGAATAATACACCAAATAAGGCATATTGTTCAAAGGGACGAAGGGCCGCAATTCCATACCACATAATTTTCTCCTTTAGTAAAATGAACAGCTAACCTCTCTATTATATCAAACAAAATTGTAATTTCTGTTAAAATGATAGGACTTTTAAGCTTTTAAACTAGGTCCTTTGGCCCTTGTCTGTCTAAGAGATGTTTATTATACTGATAACATGAGTAAATTTTTTCGTTTTTTAATTATCTTGGAGATTCTACTTCTTTGTCCATTTGTTATAGGAGCCAAAGAAGCGGGAGAATGTTTGCGTACGCCTTTTTCATCTCTTTTGGAACAACAAATTCAAAAGAAGGAATTAGTGCGGCAAAATCCTGGCATGGGCCGCTTGCCTTTCATGCGGTTTTATTTTCCTAATAATAACGTGCAAGAAAAACCGGGATTTTGGGACCGTTTTGAAGGGTGCGATACCGATGTGTTAATCCGCGCGTATGCAATTTATCTTTATAACATGTATATCAGTGCAGCTGCCTACCAAGAAGATATTCCTAGCGCTTTGACGGTGGATTACCTGGGTGTTCTGGATGGATTTAGCCGGTGTGCAAATGGGTTTCATGCGGAAAAATCGGTTTCCTTTTACAGGAAGCACCGTCCGGAAATTCAAGCTATACTCAAACAATTTTTTGCACAACATCATTTGCCGGTATATCAAGAAAATAATTCGGTTAATGAAAAACGTGATGAGGCTTTTTTAAATGTGTTGGAAAAGACTTTTAAGGTTGGCGGGAAAAATCCGGCATACCGGGTGTTGGGGAAAACACGTTTAGAGGGAACCCCCAGCGAAGAAGATAGAGTGTTGTTAGAAAATCTCTTAAAACGTTCACTGGCTATTGGTAATAATCAAGTAATTTATTTTGAACAGCGCGAAGCCTTTGGCCCCGAGTTAGATACCCCGCTTGCACACCGGGAAGCACGGACGCAAACCACTTGTCGGCAAGTGAATGATGAATGTGCGGCATGCAGTTATTTTTTTGGGCGGGAAATGTGTCAGACGATTGCTTCTAAGCACCGCAACTGGGGATTTAGCCGGTTGTATCAAATTACAGCCCGCCCCATGAAAAGCGGTTTGAAAAGTTCGTCAGGAACGGATTATTTTATTTTAGCCAATGGGCAACGCTCAGAGGCGTGGGATTATCATACGGCTACGTTAGTTATCTTAAATTTAGATGGGAAATATACTCCCTATATTGTGGATAAATTTTTAGCTGGGCAGAAGCCTATTTCTCCTAATGCGTGGTTTAAAAAATTTGCCACATCGCAAACCGCTTTCGTGATTACTCCTTACCAGCGAAAAAAAGAAATAGAAGAAAGATTTGAAGTGAAATCAAAATAAATAATTAAGGCCCCGGTATGGGGCCTTTAATTAGTTAGCACAGTGGCATTTTTCTTCGCATAGCGGGATTTTAACTTGGAAATCATGCGCCAAGTTTTCTAAATCCTGCTCGTGTTCTACTTCTTCTTCCAAAATTTGGCGAATTAAATGTGCGGTGATTAAGTCTTTGTCTTTTACTAAGAACAGCAGTTTATTATAAACTTCAATTGCACAGCGTTCGCCTTGTATATTTTGTTTTAGTAGCACACTTGCTTCTGCGTCCTTGGGCGTTAGGTAACCACACGTGCTTTTTTGATACCATTCTTCCGGGCTTAGCGCCGGTGTTCCGCCCAACTCAACAATGCGTTTTGCTAATTTTTTAGCGTGGTCTAATTCTTCGTTGGCATGTTCTTCCAATTCCGGAATTAAATTAACGGCCAATATGCCGCTTGCTATTTGTGCGCCCACCCAATACTGATAGTAGGCTAACCATTCGTCGCTATATGCCTTGTTGAGTAGATCAATAAGTTCATCTACATTTAGCCCGGCATTACTAACGATTTTACGTCCAATTGCTCCCATAGTATACCCCCTGTATTAAAATAAATACGAATTTAGTATATAAATTCCCATATCGTTAGATAAGGCAAAAAAATGATTAGATTTCCATGAAAAGTTAGACGTTATAGTGGGTTGTAGTGAAAAAGCTTGACTGGGTTTTTTTTTGATACACTGC
>CACZKQ010000078.1:0-6349 GCA_902781765.1 uncultured Elusimicrobium sp.
TTGAACGTATTTTTGAAATTTTTGATTTACCGGTGGAAATCGCCGATAAACCAGATGTTAAGCTTCTAAATCAAGTTCGTAAGGATATTTCTTTTGAACATGTTTGTTTTTCTTATAAACCGGATGTGCCGGTATTAAAGGACTTTAATTTGAAAGTACCGGTGGGAAGTACGGTGGCTTTAGTTGGTAACTCGGGAGGGGGAAAATCTACCGTGGTCAGTTTGATTCCCCGGTTTTATGATGTGTCGAAAGGGTGTATTACTATTGATGGAACCAATGTAAAAGATTTCTCGCTGCATTCATTGAGAGATCGCATGGCGGTTGTATTTCAGGATAACTTTTTGTTTACGGGTACAATTCGTGAAAATATTTTAATCGGTCGTCCGGGCGCAAACGAAGAAGATTTACAAAAAGCCGTCAAAAGTGCCCATTTGGAAGAATTTATTGCTTCATTACCCGATGGATTAGAGACTGAACTGGGTGAACGAGGAATGAATCTGTCCGGCGGCCAACGTCAGCGGGTAGCTATTGCGCGTGCTTTTATTAGAAATGCGGATATTGTTATTTTAGACGAGGCTACCAGTGCGTTGGATAATAAGTCTGAAGCCGTTGTGCAAAAAGCATTGGATAATTTAATGAAAAACAGAACGGTATTTGTAATTGCCCACCGATTGTCTACAGTGGTAAATGCCGATAAGATTGTGGTCCTCAATGAGGGGCAAATTGTAGAAGAAGGCACGCATCAGGAATTATTAAATATCCCCAATGGGGCCTATGCTGCTTTGTATAATGCTCAATTTAAAAAGAAGCAATAAAAGTCTTGTTGATGTGTTTGTTAAAACGGAGCGAGTATTCGCTCCGTTTTATGATGGGATTGTGAAAAAGAGAAAAATTCTATAGCAAAAAAAGGCCCCCTGCATTTATTCAACGCAGAGGACCTAGTTTTCCAACCTTTCCATGTTCTCTCTCTTTCCTTCCCAGAGGATCCGTCCTACAGTTAAGAACCTTGCAACGCTCTGCAGCACCGAATACCAGTTGCGCACACCCATATCCTTAGTAATTCCACCTACCCACAGGCAAGCGGCCCAAGGCTTGTGAGCCTGCCTTTGCATCCTGCACACCCAGCACTACCGCTATAAACAAAGAACTCTTATTTTTCTGTTTCAAATACAGCCAACATCACGCTCTTCACGCTCATGCCGCCCACACTCTCAACAGTCTCCCACTCTATGTCCAAGAACTCCAACACTACTCGGTTAGAATCTCCCAGACTGGGAATCTTTTCTGTACGACCACCTCCGAAGAGGATACTCCTAGTATAATGGAAAAGGAAAAATTGTCAAGGGGTATTTTATAAAATCGTAAAAGTTAACTTTTCTACGACGACACCAATGGGTTGCGCATCATTGGGAATAATTGTTTCTTTTTGGTGCATTTTCTTCCATTTGGGAGTATGTTGGCAAGTTGTGATTTGACGTATTAAATATTTTTTATTTTTACGTGCCAACATAACGCTTCCCTCTACCCATTTATTAGAGGGCATAATAAATAAAATATCCTCTGCATATTCGGTGGAGATATCGGTTCCGCCGGCATGTATTAAAAACTGGGCTCCTTGGGCGGCCCGTCTAGGTAATGTCCACCATTCTGCTACTTGGTGTTCTTGATAGAGCGGCAACTGTGTTGGAAGATGAAGAAAAAAAGGAAGCGCTAAACTATTGCTTGTTTGTTTTTTATACTTAAATGTGTCAGCAGAGTAAGTAATAGCCGGTGTGGTAGAATCATGTAGTCCGGTTGATTTTTGTGGGAAAAAAGAAGACATTAGGGGCGAGTTTGGCAAGAATAAACGAGATACATCATAGGAATCCATATTAAAAATTTTTCCCAATTGACTTAAATATCCTTTGGAAGGATGGCGTTTGCCTGTGGTCCAAAGGGCAACGGTAGCCGTAGAAACGTGCAGGCATCTTGCTAGCTTTGCTTGAGCTCCTCTTAATACGCCATTATTCCATTTTTCCAACTGTTTTTCAAATTTATTTATCATATTTTATCTCCTAAAATATTGAAATTAAGCTGGGCCTAAAAAAAGCTTGACAAATGCTAACAATACTTACTATACTAACATTATGAAAGGGGTTTCCCTTTTCACTTACCGGTGTATTGGTTTCCCTTAAAGGCCTGAAGGATACCCATCTTACGAAGCGGTTTTGCTTTAAAACCAATACCGCGCTTGCGGTATGCTTGCTTCGTAGCACCACGCTACATAATTCTGCCAGGAACTATGTTAGTGATATTGTAGCAAAAAAAAATCCGTTTGGGTTAGCAAAGTTAACAATTTGGATGTGCTTCCCTATTATCAAAAAGGTGTTTAGTCAACCAATGTTGCTTTGTAACCCAACGGGCTTATTCCCTTGTTTTATTTAAAATCTAATCAAAAAAAGATTAACCAAATAAACTATAATATTTAAATGAAACAAGGTTTTTCTCTTAACATTTACGGCCTGATTTTTGCCATCATGGTATTCGTGGCCGCTTTGACGTATTTACTCCCTGCTGGTCAATATGACACACTTGAAAAAGATGGCCGTACGTATACGGTAGCAGGCTCTTATCATGCGGTGGCGGCTAGCCCGCAAGGCCTAGGTGCCGTATTGACGGCCCCTGCGAAAGGTTTTGAAAAATGTGCCGACATTATCGTATTTATCTTTATTACAGGCGCAGTTTTTACCATTTTAGAGCGGACGGGCACCGTTAATGCTTTTATCGTTGGAACCAGTTATTTGTTTTCCAGACGGGAAAAATTAAAAAAATTCTTTATTCCCGTGTCCATGCTATTGTTCTCTTTAGGTGGTGCCGTATTTGGCATGGAAGAAGAAACACTCATTTTTATTCCCTTATTTATCCCGCTTGCCTTGTCGCTGGGTTATGACAGTGTGGTAGGTGTAAGTATTCCTTTCTTGGGGGCTTGGGTTGGGTTTGGCTCGGCCTTTATGAATCCGTTTACGGTAGGAATTTCACAAGGGATTGCGCAACTTCCGCTTTATTCAGGAATGGGGTATCGCTTAATTGTATGGCTGATTTGTACGGCAACGGTTATCGGTTTTGTGATGTGGTATGGAGAAAAAATTCGCAAATCTCCTTCTAAAAGTATTACCTACGAAGCCGATCGGTTACGTCTTAAAGATTTAAAATTAGACGGATTTACAAAACCGGAATTTAAGAAATCACATTTGTGTATTGCCGGAATTTTTGCGTTAGGGATGGGTTTTTTAGTATACGGGGTGGCACAGCTTGGTTGGTACATTACCGAGATTTCCGGCTTATTTTTAGGGATAGGAATTATTTGTGCGCTGATTGGGCGTTTAGGCCTTAATCAAACTACGGATGCTATCATAGATGGCGCACGCAGTATGGTTAGTGTAGCCGTGATGTTAGCGTTAGCGCGCGCGATCGTGGTTATTGCCGGAGATGGGCGCATCTTGGATACCGTTTTGCATGGAATTGCTCAGGCAATTGGAAACTTGCATCCCTTGTTAGCAGCCGAAGGAATGTTTTGGGCGCATTCGTTCATCAATTTCTTTGTGGCCTCCGGTTCCGGACAAGCGGTTTTGACCATGCCGGTTATGATTCCGCTTAGTGATTTGATTGGGGTAAGCCCACAGCTTTCCATTTTGGCTTATCAGTTTGGAGAAGGATGGACAAATGCCATTATCCCAACGGCACCAGTAACCATGGCTGCTATCGGCATGGCAAAGATTCCCTGGCTCAAGTGGGCTAAGTGGAATTGGCCGCTACAAATCATTTTGGCGGTACTCTCCATGTTATTACTGATTCCGGCGTATTTGATGCATTGGTAAACGTGGTTTTGTTTTTTTAAAGGGGCCTCGTTGAGGCTCCTTTTTTTTGGGGGGAATTTTTATGAGGGGTAGAGCGGAACTAGAAAATTTAATTTTTAAACGTGCTGCTTTTGCAAAAGAAACGGTTTTTGGAAAGAGAGGGGCCCTTTATTCCATGGGAAAAGATAATTATTTACATCAATTATTGCAGTTATATAATCAGTTTTTTAAAGCGGAAAATGAGCAAGCATTTTTAGAAGAAACAGATGTTTTATGGGGGGAAAATTATAAATATGAACGACCTTTCTATGGGGGACTAATCCCTTTCCAAGATTTAAAAGCAGAAATTTTTTTTGAACACTATTTTTTGAATTTGTTGACGGTAGAAAAAGAAAAAATAATTGACAAAAAAAATAAATTATGATATAATATTACTATAAACTTCGTCTAAGTTTGTACTTTTTATCTTCCTTTTATCTTTTTCATTATTTTTATTTTTTGTGATCTTGAGGGTTTTATGTCCGTATCTAAATCACCCGGTAAGTGTGTTGTGCGTGCGTCCGTTAAATCTCGTAAAGTTACGCCGATACGTTATCAACCGGAATTTTGTGAGCGGTTGCTTGCCTTTTTTGATGTACCGCCTTTTACCGTTACCGAGGTACAAAAAAAAGACGGCTCCGTTACGTTTGTGGAAACGGCTGCCGAACTACCCACTTTTGCGGCTTTTGCAAAACAGTTAGGTACGACTTGTGAAGTTTTATCTAGCTGGGAAAAGAAACACCCAGCTTTTTTTGAAGCGGCGCAAAAAGCGCGTGATTTACAGGGTAATATTTTAATCCAAAACAGTTTGCGCGGCAATTATTCTTCTTCGTTTGCGGTCTTTACCGCCAAGAATTTACTGGGGTGGCGAGACGGAAAAGAAGAAGTTGGATTTTCGCCAATTATCGTGCATTGGGAGAATGAAAAATGAAGCCAAACTGTGTGGTCATTCCGTATCATCCTCGTCCGGTACAAAAGCAAATTCACGCCGCGTTGGAAACCCACCGCTTTTGCGTGCTGGTTACACACCGCCAGCTGGGAAAGACAGTGTGCGCTATCAATCATTTACTTAAAAAAGCAATTCAAAATACGCGTAAACATGCCCGTTATTTTTACGTGGCCCCTTTTTTAAAACAAGCAAAAATGATTGCTTGGGATTATTTAAAACGCTATAGCGCCCCACTTCCGCGTGTAGAAATCCATGAAACAGAACTAAGTGTAAGGCTTCCCAATGGAGCGCGGATTTGGGTGACCGGGGCCGATAACCCGGATGCGTTGCGCGGAACCTATGCCGACGGAGTTGTACTAGATGAATATGCACAAATTAAACCGGATGTTTTTACAGAGATTATCCGTCCCATGCTGCTTTCGCGCGAAGGGTGGGTGGTTTTTATGGGTACTCCAAAAGGGCAAAATTCATTTTATGAATTATTTAACCGCGCTCAAAAATTGGCACAAACAGAACCCGAAAATTGGTGGGTTGGTATTTTCCGGGCAGATGAATCGGGTGTAATTGCTCCGGAGGAATTAAGACATATTGAACAAGAAACTCCAACCTCTATTTTCCGTCAAGAATATTTGTGTGATTTTACGGCGAGTGCGGAAAATGTTTTAATCCCGATTGTAGATGTCTTGCAAGCATGCGCGCGAAATTATGCATCCGGAGATATCTATGGGGCTCCTAAAATCATGGGAGTAGATCCGGCCCGGTTTGGCGATGATCGTAGTGTTGTGTTTCTTCGGCAAGGGGTCAAAGCCTTTGAGCCGCTTGTGTTTCGCCGGATAGATAATATGGCGTTAGCGGAACGTGTAGCACGACAAATTGAGTCATTCCGTCCGGATGGAATTTTTGTAGATGCCGGTTGCGGCGGCGGTGTGATTGACCGGCTGCGGCAGTTGGGTTTTTCTGTTTCAGAAATTTCCTTCGGGGCAACACCCGCTAAAGCAGGCCAGTATGCTAATAAACGCGCGGAAATGTGGGGCGAAATGGCCCAGTGGATTAAAACAGTCGGGCAACTCCCCGCTACACCGGAACTTAAGGCGGATTTATGTCAGGTCGCTTATGATTACGATTCAGCCGGGCGGCTTCGTTTAGAATCAAAAGAAAAGATTAAATCTCGTTGCGGTAAAAGCCCGGATCTGGCTGATGCACTGGCCCTGACGTTTGCTGCGCCTGTACGGGCTTGTGGTAGCGGAATAGAGTTCGCTAAAAGTGATTATACTATTTTATAGATTTTTACTTCATAAAATTAAAAATATTTGACAAAATATTTAAAATATGTTATAATTAAAATATATTAGTAAAAATTTTCCTTTTTAGTCTTAAAAAAAACCGCCGGTTTTGGTGGGCGGTTTCTTCCAAAAATAAAAGGTATTTTTAAGCAGTCCAAACGATAAGCGTTAGCGCACTCACTAGTGCTAACGTCAATATACAAGTAATCCAAGAGACCGTGCGCTTACTCATTTTGGGGAAA
>CACZKQ010000078.1:6362-10550 GCA_902781765.1 uncultured Elusimicrobium sp.
AATGTAAAACCCCGGAATGGCCATCAAGATTACAAAGAAAAAAATTACAAAAAGTCCAATCATAAAAACCTCCTTCTTTCTTCCATAGTAGTAAATTTTTATTTCTTGCGTGCAAGATTTTTGCACTAATCTCCATTTTATGAAACAAACATCCATAGATTATATGCGTCTATATGACGAATTAAAAAACGAGCAAGCCTCTTGGCTGCCCGTTTGGAAAGAACTCAGCGCCTATTTGGCGCCTACGCGTGGCTTCTTTGACGGGCAACTGCCTAATAACGGCCGCCGTATTGACCATAAAACCTTGTTGGATTCCAACCCATGTTTAGCAGTTGAGGTGTTGGCGGCGGGGATGATGTCGGGGCTGACTAGTCCAGCGCGCAGTTGGTTTAATTTGGCGGCTTCTCCGGCGGAGTTTGCCGACTTACCCGGTGTGAGAGAATGGGTCTTTGATGTTAAAAAATGCATTGAAGACGTTTTTGCAAAAAGCAATTTGTACGGTGTTTTGCATGGCTTTTATCAAGAAATCGCTGTGTTTGGTACGGCGGCTTTTTTGATAGAGGCGGATCATGAAAAAGGAATTTTTTGCCGTCCGTTTACGGTAGGAGAATATTGCTTAGGGGTAAATTCTGCCGGACAGGTAAATCGTTTTGCAAGGGCGTTTTTTATGACCGCCCAACAAATGCAAGAAGATTTTGGATTTGAACAATTGACGCCTCAAATCCAACAAGAAATTTCTACAAAACAAACAGGACGGTTTCACCAAGTTTATCACTTAATTTTTCCTAATAGCGCATATGACCCTGCTAAAAAAGACCATCTGCATATGCCTTTTACCAGCGTGTATTTTACAGATAAGAACCATATTCTTCGTCAAAGTGGTTATCATTCTTTTCCGGTAATTGCGGCACGTTGGGAAGTAAAAAATGCTTCCGATATTTATGGAAAAGGCCCGGGTTTTAAATGTTTAGGTGATGTGAAAATGTTGCAAAAAATGCAGAAAACGAAATTAGTGGCATTGGATAAAAGCACCAATCCTCCCGTATTGGTTTCTGCTAACGTGCAAGGTGAAGTCAATTTGTTGCCCGGCGGAATTACCCGCTATAATGGCGCGGCAGAAGGAGCGGTAAAGCCTACCTATCAAGTACAACCGGATTTGGTGTCGTTAGAGCAAGCTATTGAATCGGTCAGAAATACCATTCGTTCGCAATTTTTTGCAGATGTATTTTTGGCACTTTCCTCTCAAGATTTTTCCAACAAGACGGCCGCTGAAGTAGCAGAACGGCACCAGGAAAAAATGATTATTTTAGGCCCGGTACTGGAACGGCTAAAAAATGAGTTACTAGATCCGCTTATTGACCGGACTTTTGAGTTACTGTTGCAACAAGGAATGTTACCTGCGGTGCCGGAAAGCATGCTGGGAAAAACGCTGAACGTGGACTATATTTCCATGATTGCTCAAGCACAAAAAGCATCTTTTGCAACGGCTCTTGTACAAGGGATTTCGTATGCTTCTAATCTGGCTCAAAATAAGCCCGAAATTTTAAACCGTATTGATTATGACTGTGCGCTAGAAGAAGGGTTAGAAGCATTGGGGGTGGCCCCGGTTCTGTTAAAAACAACCGTGGAAAACGAGCAAACAGAACGGGAAAAACCTTCTTCTAACACGAGTACTTTGGAAGACTAAAAGGAAAAATCCGCAAGCTGACGCGTCCTTATAAGCGTTACGGTCCGTTGCGGTGCAAAAAGGAAAAACGGTCCGGCTCCGCCTTTTTGCAAGACTCAAAATTAGGCAAACAAGCGTCTAAAATTAACGAACGTTGTTTGATCTAATACTTGCAATAGCCGTTCCGGAACGGCTATTGCCAGGAAATTTGTATGAACGAAAAACAACTAAAAAAACGTCAAACGTATGATTTACAAACTGTTTTAAAAACAGTGCAGGGCCGCCGAATTTTATGGCGGATTTTGCAAGCAGCGCGTGTACACCAACATGCGTTTGTTCCCGGGGATCCGCAAGCAACCGCTTTTCACTGCGGGCAACAAAGTATCGGGTTATTTTTACTTCGTGAAATAGAAGAAGCCGCTCCCGGTGCTTATCAGCAAATGCGGGGGGAATATATATCGGAAGTAACTTCAAAGCAACACGAAATAGATGCACAAATAGAGGAAATTACACATGGTTAATCAAGAAGAACAAACACTATCCGCAGTAGCGGAAGAAAACGATTTACAAGCGCCGTCTGTTGCGGCGGAATCCACCGAACCTGTGGGCCAACACAACGAAAAGATGATAGCGGACCCAGGCGCGCAACCGACCACCGAAGTACAAGACCAGGCGTCTTATCAACATGTTGTATGGCCGGAAGATATTTCTTTTCAACCAGCTCAAGTGGAAGCTTTTAAAAATTTAGCGGGAGAATTGAAACTATCGGCCGAACAAGTGCAGAAATTAGTGGATTTTGAAACACAATCCGCTCGTGAAAATGCGGCCAAAATAGCCGATGAAAAACGTCAAACGCTTACCGCGTGGGCGCAGCAAACAAAAGCGCTTTACGGAGCGAATTTGGAAAAAGAAATTTCCTTTGCGTTGTGTGCGGCCAATACTTTTGGCGGGCCGGAATTTCGCGCACTGTTAGAAGACACTGGGCTTGGAAACCATCCCGTTATGATTCGTACCTTAGTGGGAATTGGGCGCTGCATCAGTGAAGATGCTTGCCCCGGCGGACAGCCCGCCGCGCCGCAAGACAAAACATTTGCTGAAGCGTTGTACGGAAAAAGATAAACAGGAGAAAATATATGGCAATTATTGCAGATAAACAATATAGCTTAATTGACTATGCAAAACAATTTGATCCGTCCGGTCAGGAATTGGCCATTGCGGAAGTGCTTAGCCAATCCAATGATATTATCGGGGATGCATTGGTACAAGAAAGTTCCTTAGATAGTGGTCATGAATATGCCGTACGTACCGGAATCCCGGAAGGCACTTGGCGCCGGGCTTACCAAGGTATTGAACCGGCTAAGGCAACCACCAAAGTGGTAGTGGAGTCTTACGGAACGTTATCGGCCTACTCAGTCGTAGATAAACTGGTAGCCGAAAAAGGAGGCCATGTAGAAGCAGTGCGTACCGGTCAATCCCGCGCGATTATCGCCGGAATGTCCAATACCATGGCTTCTAACTTAATCTACGGTAATGTGGGTACAAATCCGGAACGATTTACCGGTTTGGCAGCACGCTATTGTGAATTGTCCGGTGCGGAAAGTTCCCGCAACGTCATTGACGGGGGAAGCTCTACGGCCAACAAAAACTCGTCCATTTATCTCGTGGTATGGGACACCGATAAAGTGTTTACCTTCTTCCCGAAAGGCTCCAAAGCAGGTATTCAACGGGTAGATCATGGACTGGTAAATCATGTGGACGGTTCCGGCAACGAATATCCGGCTTACAAGGAATATTTTGAATGGAAACTCGGTCTTGCCGTGCAAGATTGGCGTTTTGCAGGACGTATCTGTAACATTGATACGACCAATATCCCTTCGGATTTAATTGACAAAATGTGTGATTTGGAAGAACGTATCCAAAGTCTTTCCATGGGCAAGCCGGTTTGGTATATGAACCGTACCGTCAAGGCGGCTTTGCGTAAATTAACCAGCAACAAGACCAATGTCCAATATACTCCGGATCAAATTACGTCTAGACCTTTGATGACGTTTAATGAAATCCCAGTCCATATTTGTGATGCCATTACCGATACGGAAGCGATTATCAGCTAGGAGGAATTATGTTATTAGATCAAAATGCAATTTTATCCAATCAACAAACGGTAAGTAGCACAGCAGCCTCTACCAATGTAATTGATATGACTGCTGCCGGTAATGCCGTACCCGGGACTTTGTTTGCAGTGCTTCGTACGGAAACGGCTTTTGCCGGGGCAACCAGTATTGTGTTTGCCTTGCAAACATCAGCGACTTCTAACTTCGCTTCGGCAGATACCTTGTTAAGCGCTACGTTCACAGGTACAGAATTGGCGAATGCTTCTAAGCAATTGTTAGCCTTGCCGCTACCAGCTGGAGTGAAGCGTTATATCCGCGCTTATTACACCGTTACCGGAACAGTCACCGCAGGTTCTTTTTCCTGCTTCCTAACGGATTGTGTGGATATGAAATAGCAGTTAGCGGCACCCA
>CACZKQ010000079.1 GCA_902781765.1 uncultured Elusimicrobium sp.
GTGGAGGATTATACACGTTTAGTAGCCTTACAACCAGACGCGTTATTTTACAATAGACGCGGACTCATTTATGAAGAGCTGGGCGACTACGAAAAGGCTGCCGCTGATTATACACAAGCGCTGACGAGTAATCCAAAATGGTCTATTCCTTACAATAACCGGGGGTATGTGAATATGCGACTCAAAAAATGGGCACAGGCAAAGCAAGATTTAGAAACGGCCATCAGTTTGGATGGTTCTGTTCCTACGCCATATGTCAATTTAGCAGGAGTTTATTGGTTGTGGAAGAAGGACCGTAAGCGTGCGTATCAACATTTAGACAAAGCCGTCCGGCGGGGATTTAAAGATTTTGCTTCGTTATACGACGAAACGCAAAAAGGCTGGATGTTCAAGGGCTTAAATCATACCACGGAATTCAGGGCACTAATCTATAAATAAAAAACGTTTCCCGGAGGAAACGTTTTTTATAAAAACTACATTTAGTATTAAGAATCTATTCTGCCTTTAATACATGTTCAAATGGGGTGATTTTAAATCCCGCTTGACCATTTTCATCAACGGCCCGTTTAATCTGGCACCACCGGGCTTGATTGTTGATCTTCAGCTTTGCAAAAACGGTCAATTGGTCCGCCGGTATATCTTTTGTTTCTACCACTAAAGAGCCTGTTTCAGTTCTGCCGGAAACACGTACTAAGACGGGAACTTGCAATTCAGGGGTTAATCTTTTGTAAAGCCAATAGACCGCACTTTGCGGGTTATCCGTCAAGTTGGTTACTTTCTTGTTGGCCGTGGCGATAATATGGCTTGGTACCTGGGAATGGCTGGCATAAGCGGTAATTAACGTGGTAGATTCATCGCCGGCATCTTGAACGCGTAACCCATTTTCTAAAATATTAGCGATACTGGTTCCTTCGGCATCCAAGGCTAAACCACGGTACAAAAAGCCGGGTTCTTTTAACGTGGGCAACGCAATTCGTTCGGCACGAATAGTCTTGTCAGGAGAAACAGCTTCTAAAGAATGTGTGAAAAATGCTTCCGACTCAACCGGTTTTGGCAAGCTTGCTCTTGCTTGAGCCAAGGCTACCGATTCAGCGTGTTGTTTTTTTAATTGGCGAGCCTTCCAATCGCGTTGCATTTGTTCCATCCACGAACGCTGCATCCGGGCAGCTGTTACGGGCGCGGTTGAATGGGGAATAGATGGATTAACAACGGTTTTAGTAACTAATCTTTCTGTATTGTTAACTGTAGTAACAATATGGTGGGTCCGTAAAAATGGATCATGAACAAAACCGCCGGGTATAGGCGGCAACGGATGCAAATGAGTAGACGCTGTCCGAACGATTTGTAGCGGTCTAGCTACTTCCGGAACTTGCGCAGAAAGGGGAGCAATAACTCCGAACATCAAAAATAATATATATAAAAATATTTTCTTCATATTATGTATTGTAGAAATTAGCGTGAAAAAAAACGAGGGCCAAAAGACCTATTTGGTAGTAGGTCCTGTAAAATGGTACTATAAAAGAGGGAGCGAATTTTTATACTATGTTAACCGAACTAAAAAAAATAGGACTGATTCCCGTCTTTGACCCGGGATTAAACCAAATTTCCAAACGAATGGATATCCTGATAAAAGCCGGGGTTTGTTGCGCGGCTTTTAAGCCGGAAGATGTGGCTAATTTACAAGAAGTAACCAAAATACCGAATTTGCTAGTGGGGGTAACGGCCGTATCTTCTTTAGAACAAGCTAAGCAAATGGCTGCTTTAGGAGTAAAATTTATTGCACTTCCCGGTCCTTCTTCCGGGCAAGCGGCTTGGGCGCAGCAAGTGGGGCTTACTTGTGTGCCAGCAAGTCAGTTGCCGGGGGGACTGAGTCCTGTTCCGGCGGAAGTAACGCGGGAAGAAAAAGCCTTTGTTGATTTTGTGCAACAAGAAATACGCTCTATGCTTGCTTTTGATTTGCGGCATGTGGGGATTAACTGCCCGGACGAAAATGTTTCTTCCCAAACGGCCCATGCGTTTGAACGGATTTTCGGTTTTCCTAAAGAAGATCGCGGGGGAGCTTATTTCGCCGGAGAAATTATTGAAGTGATGAAAAAACCGTTTTATGGGCAACATGGGCATATCGCCATTTCCACACGTAGCGCTCAAAGTGCTGCTTATTATTTAGAACACAACGGAGTAAAATTAAATTGGCAAAGTGCGGGATATATGCCTGACGGACGGTTACGTGTTGTTTATTTGCAAGAGGAGATTGGCGGTTTTGCCGTCCATATTTTACAAAAATGAATAAATCACGCATAGAGATTTTTTTGACCAATTTTGTACAAGACGGCCTTTGGTTCTTCTTTTTGCTGGTGGTATTGTCGGTATACCGGATTGCTTTTTTGATTGATTTTCATCAAACGTTACCTCCGAATACTCCCTGGCAAGATATAGTCCTTACGCTATGGTATGGGTTACGGCTTAGTTTAAAAACCGCCGGTGCACTTTTTTTACCTTCCTTTTTTTTAGGGACCTTATTGCAAACTGCCTGGCCTAGGTGGCGTGCTTCTGCCTTTCGTTTTGGGCTTGCGTGTTTTTGTTTAACGGGGCTTTCACTTCTTTTTCAAATGCGGATTCCCTATTATCACGAGTTTCATAATGCGTTTAGTCCATTTATTTTCAATACATTTCATGATGATGTAGGGGCGATTGTTTCCACGTCTATTGAACAATATCAAGCCGTGTGGCGCGTATTAGCGGGGTTGACGTGTGGGGCGGTGTGGATAGGAATTTATCGTTGGGTTTCAATACGGTGGGGGAATGCGTTGGGGAGCAAGTTGTTTCAGGTGAAGCGACCTGTGTTAGCCGTTGTACTTATTGCAATTTTATTGGTTCCGCTAGCCGTTTTTATTCGTTACGGCGGAAGTTTTAATTATAATAGGTCTATTTATTGGAAAAATTCGGCCCGCATGAGCCAACATTTACTTAACGAGGCTATTTTAGATGATATTCAAGCGCTTTACAAAGCTAGCCGTATCTATAAAAAATTAGTGAAAGCTTCGCGTTCCCTAACGGTGGAACAAGCGCGTACAGCGGCAGCACGTTTGCAAGGGAAAACAGCATATACAGAAGATACATTACTGCCGTTTTTAACAAAAACAGCACCGGGTGCTATGATAAAAAAACCGACTCATATTTTTGTACTTGTGGCAGAAACCTATATGATGTGGCCGCTATTAGATACGTACCAATATATCCCGATGGCAAATGGGTTAAAAAGGGTGATATCCCGTGAGGACGCGGTTTCGTTACCCTATATGTTGCCCGCCTCTGACGGGACTATGTTTGGGCTTACTTCCGTTCTGTTAGGGTTACCTGAATTAAATTTACAAACTGCCAATCGCTTAACGGCTGAGCAACCGTACGAAACAGCGCTGTCTACCCAGTTAAAAAAGCAAGGCTATAAAACGCGTTTTTTCTATGGAGGATTTCCTTCGTGGGAAAATGTCGGTTTGTTTATGAATAATCAATCCATGGATGAATCTTTTTATGCGGCCGATTTTGGCGCAATCAGCGGTGCGTGGGGAGTGCCGGACCGGGACTTTTTGGCCGGTATTTTACCCAGAATTACCGAGGAGCCTTCTTTTAATTTGATTTTAACCAGTTCCAATCACCCGCCGTATAAGGTGGACCAATCCCGTGAGCCGGATTTGCCTACGGAGGCTGAATTTGAAAAGTTGCTCCCGGCGGAAACAGCCGACCGAAAATTAACGGCTTCGCGTGCGTGGCATTTCGCGTATGCCGATAAATACTTGGCCGAATTTGTAGAAAAAGTGTTGCAAGTCTATCCGGATAGTTTAGTAGTAATTACCGGGGATCACGCGGACCGTTGGACGATTCAAAGTTCCCCTTCACTCTACGAGCGTGTAGCGGTGCCTTTAGTATTTATTGGGAAAGGATTGGATAAACAGTCGCTGGCTAAAGAGGCAGCAGCAAGCCACCAGGATATTGCTGCTACTATCTTAGAGCTTATACTTCCCAAAGGAGAAACTTATTACGCTTTTGGCAAAAATGCGCTTTCACAGCAACGGGTGGGGGTAGGCGCGTATTATTGGATTACAAATTTGGCTATCGGGGAGAATCAACCGGGCGTGGTGGAAGTTTTTCCGGGGAAAAACCGGCCGGATGATAAGTCCATTGACTCGTTGCGTGCGCAGATTGCGGATGAGCAAGCCGTAGCGGGATGGCGTGTGTTGCAAGGCATTGAATTAAAATAAATATATAGACCGGGTAACGGCCCTACCTGCGAGGTTATGTTTGTTTTTTATTCGTGTTATATGCGTTTGTTGCAATAGAAATATGAAAATAAAATGGCTATTTTGTTGTTTACTTTTCACAACACTTTCCGTTCGGGGAGCTACGTTCTCCGTACAGGAGGTTTTTTCCGTTTCCCAACCCATACAAACTCATTTTACTATTGATAGTTATATCCGTAGTTATTTGAAAAATTCTCCGCAGGTAAAAGCCGAGCATAATACCTTACTGAATGCGAAGACCACTTATCAAAACGCCTTTACCGAAGCATTCTTGCCGTCGTTTTCTGTTTCGGCACTGGCTGATAAGAACTATTCGCGCCCGGATAATATTCATTCGTGGAATGAATTTCGGCATTTTGATTCTAATACACAGGCTTCCGGTACGTGGAATTTACTTAATAGCGGAAAAGACAGATTGACCTATCAACACGCTTCTTTAGCATACGAAATTGCCCAGATTTCCTTTGATGCATTTATTCAAGAAACGGTGTTATCTGCCGTACAGATGTATTACACATTACTGCTCAATAAAAAACTGGTGGAAGTATACCAAGCCGATTTGGAAATTAACTACAAGCAGTATGAGCAAGATAAAATTCTTTATGATCATGGCCTTAAAACGCGCTCTGATTTATTATCCAGTGAAACGAACTACCGTTCCAGCCAATTATCTTTATTTTCCGCCCAAAATAATTATGCCAACGCATTGACTGCGTTTAATATCGCTTTAAATCAACCGGCGGAAACGGAAATCAGTTTGAATGAGATACTGGATAAAACAGTCATTCCATTACCGGATTTGGAGCGAGATTTAATTCAAGCCTTGGCACAACGTCATGACGTCCGGGAACGAAGGCTACAGCTTAAGCAACAAGATATCAAATTTAAGCAGGAGAAATTAGACACGTTGCCTTCAGTGTTTATTGATTTATTTGGTACTACCGGCCGCGGATTAAATGAACATGAATTGTGGCATTATAATTACGGAGTTTCCGCCGGGATTACTTTTGATTTGGGTTTTTTCTATTTAGATAAATATCGTACGCGTCAAAATTTAAAACGTGTTCATGAAAATGCCTATTTTTCGTTTGAACAATTTTTGCGTTCTGTGCGCGATAATGTAGTACAAACGCGTAATGCTTTGGCTCTAAAAATGCAGAGTTTGGAAATATCTGATTTGCGTTTACAAGCAGCTACTCAAAAATTTGAAGCGACTCAAACGAAATATAAAAATGGCCTTATGAGTGCTACTGATTTGACCGTGGCTCGGCAAGAAATGATTTCTGCCCAAGTAAACCATGTAACGTTGATTACGGAATTGGCTGTTACGAAGTTGCGCTATCAATATGCGGTGGGAGAAACCATTTTTGATTATTCTTTGGAGGATTTGTTATGAAACATCTTTGGAGAAAATATGGGCGTAAATGTGTGCTGGTATTAGTACTGCTGGGATTCCTTGTTGCCGGGTGGTTTTATGGAGTAAGCCCGCTACTTGCTAAGCTTCAGGGAGCTGTATTAAATCCGGATGATATAGTAACTGTCAAAAAGGATAAAGTAGAAGTTTTATTTACAGGGGCGGGGACTGTAACCGCTAAACAAGATGTCAAGGTAACCTCTAAACCCAGCGGGATTTTAAAAGCGGTCTATGTCAAAGAAGGAGATTATGTAAAAAAAGGACAGCAAGTAGGCCTTATCAAACCGGGCCGTAATGAATTTGAAGATTATAAGCCCATGCCTATTTACGCAGAAGCATCCGGTACGGTTGTTAAATGTGTTGGAGAGGAAGATTACCGCAAAAACTTGGCCGATAAAGACTTGTCTTTGCCGCGGTTAGGTATCTTTTTAGAAGGAAGTTATGAAAATGCCGAAAGAGCCACTTGTTTTTTACGGGTAGTAAATATGGATTCGCTACTTATTTCCACGTATGTTACCGAATCCCAGGTGATGAAATTAAAGCCCGGTATGCCGGTGGAAATTACAATTCGAGCCT
>CACZKQ010000080.1 GCA_902781765.1 uncultured Elusimicrobium sp.
AATATTGAAGTATCTGCCCGGGTTGGAAGCCCAAAAATGGATAACACGAGGCCCCTAAAAAATGACGATAAATGGGTTTCTTTTGTCATGGAAGATTCCATTCCTGTCCCTAACGGAAAAGATGATTTGGAATTTAAGCGTTCGTTGTGGAGCCTTACACATAGAATGGTGGAAAAAGCCCAAAGTGATTTTCATCAGGTACAGGCCGATAATCAAACGGCTTCCGAGCGGCAAGATAATTCCGACGATTTTGTATTTCCGCCAAAAGCATCTTTTTGCCATACGCAAGCGGAAGTGGCCGTAGATACCGAGCCACTTAAAGAAATGCTTGTGCGGCTTTCTAATTTGGTACGGGGACAACGGGCCGTGTGGGACAGTCATTTTAGTTTTTCCGTATCACAAGGCCACCGTTATTTTGTAGATTCTGTCGGTTCGGAAATTGTTACACCGTTCTTGCGGATGCGTTTAACTTATTCCTTTGATGGTACCATGCCAGACGGTTTAGCCTTATCCCGCGGCAAAACGTATGATGTAGTGCGCGTACAAGATTTACCGGATGAACAAACGTTGAAAGCAGATATGGAGCAATCGCTTAAAGAATTACAGGAATTAACAGCGGCTCCGGAAGCCGAGCCTATCACGGTTCCTGCCATTTTAAAAAATAGAGCTATGGCCGTTTTTGTGCATGAGGTGTTAGGCCACCGTATGGAAGGCCATCGTCAAAAACAAGATTCGTTTGGGAAAACATTTACAGATAAAGTCGGCCAATTAGTTACAGTTCCTTTTATTACAATCGTAGATGATGCTACCTTGCCTTCTTTTAATGGAGAACCGCTACGTGGTTTTTATGAGTATGATGATGAAGGCGTTAAGGTCCGCCCGGTAATGCTTATTGAAAATGGAGTGTTGCGCGAGTTTTTAATGAGCAGTAGCCCAATTAAGGGATTTGCCGCTTCCAACGGGCATGGACGCCGTAGTTTAGGCGAAAGCCCGGTAGCTAGAATGGGGGTAACGCGTCTTATTTCATCTAATACGGTTTCGTATGAGGAATTAGAAAAACAACTGTTGGCGGAAATCAAACGTCAAAATAAACCGTATGGCTATGTGATTGATGATTTATCCGGCGGATTTACCATGACTCAAACGGCCATGCCGCAAGTATTTAAATTGGAGCCGCAGTATGTATATCGTATTTATCCGGACGGACGTAAAGAAGTCGTGCGGGGCGCAGATATTGTAGGAACGCCGCTAGTTAGTTTTAGCAAGATTTTAGCTACGGCGGACGATTATGCCGTATTTAACGGAACGTGCGGGGCGGAGTCCGGCTGGGTACCCGTTTCCAGTATTGCTCCTAGTGTACTACTAGAGGCATTGGAAGTAGAAAAAACAGCCAAGGGTTCTAAAAAACCGCCCATTTTACCGGCACCTATGACGATTTTAAAGGGGAAACAAAAATGAAAAAACTTTTTACCTTTTTTCTAATTGGATTTTTGGCATCTACTGCTACTGCAAAATCGGTGGAAAACGAAATGTATTTCCGAGCGATGAAAGACGAAATGAAACGGACGTTGAAAGAACTCCGTTTACCGGGAGAAATGCCTCCTTATTACGTGGCTTATATTGTAACACAGAAACATCAATTTAAAGCGCGCGCTGCATTGGGAACCGTTTTCCCAACACCTTTTACAGACCGGACGGGGGATATCTCTGTGATGGGTATACTGCAAATAGGGAATAATAAAAACAATAATACCGGTTATTTTAATAACAATCGTTCCTGGCAGTATATAGGTCAGGAATCTTCCAGTGATAGTTATGAGGGAATCCGCCAGGCCTTGTGGAACGTTTCCAATACGCAATATTTAGAAAGCATAGAACAATATAAGGAAAAAGAAGCATATATCCGTAGAAAAAATATAAAAGAACAAAAACCGGATGTTGTTCCTGCTTCGCAAGGAACTTATATAGAGAAAATTCCACCATGGAAGCCGGCGGATCGGGAACAAATCAATGCTTGGCTGGCAAAGGTGTCCGCCTGGGGAAAGGAAGTTTCTTTTTTAAACAATTTTTTGGTAACCGCCTGGCAAGAGCAACAAAATGATTATTACTTAAATAGCCGGGGGGCAAAATATCAAGTTTTTGACACAGAATATAGAATAAACGTTTCCGCAGTCTTTTTTCAACCGGATGGCTACGAAGAAACACGAAGAACTACGATCTTTTTGCGGGATTTTTCAGCTTCGCAATTAGCCAAGGCCGAGCAAGAGATTCATCAGTTCTTGCAGAAATTAAAAGGTTTATACGGCGCCCCGGAAGCAACATTTTATTTGGGCCCTGTCCTTTATAAACCCACAGATGCGGCGGGGTTATTAAATGAATTATTCTTTGCGAAAATTCAAAAAGTTGTACCTTGGTGGAATGATGGATCTGATGAGGATTTCTCAAGCGGTCTATTACGAAAAAAGCTGGGGCTGCGCGTGATGTCTTTGGGAATTACAGTTTACGATCGGCCGCATGCCAGAGATTATGAGGGTATTTTGTTGCCCGGATTTAGTTGGCTTGACTGGGAAGGTGTTCCGTCGGAGGAGTTAACATTGATTGCTGATGGGCGTTTAAAGCAAGTACCGCTGTCGCAACGTCCGTTATTTCTGCCTAAAGAGCATAAGAGCAACGGGCATGCGTTGATGATTAGTCGCTACGGCGGATTGCGTGAAAAGACTTCTACTATATTTGTGGAACCCACAGAAAATTTTACTGATGAACAAATGGAAGAAAAATTACTTGCCCGGTGTAAAGAATTGGGACTGGATTATTGTTACATTAAAAAAGGAAATGATTTCCAACGCATTTATACCAAAGACGGACGGAAAGAATGGGTGATTGGGTTGCGGGAAAACAAGATGACGGACCGTTCACTACGGGATATTTTAGCGGTCGGAGGTAACAAAGAGTTAATTAACCGAGAGTTCATTACCCCTTCTCTTTTAGTAGATGAAATAGAATTAGTGCCGCAAGACCGTAAACCTGGGAAACTTCCTCCCGTTGCGCGGCCCGAATAAATAAATTAGATTAAAAACCCCACTTTTTAAAAGCGGGGTTTTTTTAGTGATCTATAGTTCAAGCGTTTTTGTAGCTAAGCGTCCAATAAAAGAATCGGGGTTAATTTGCTTAATTTGCCGAAGTAGACGTTGGGCCTCTTGGGGATGATGTTGTTTTTGTGCAATTGAACTTTGTACCCACAGTGCAAGTTGGCTTTGTGGGTTAATTTGCAACATTTCTTTGGTGGTGAGCATAGACGCTTCATCATTTCCCATTTCATAGAGCCATAATGCTTTTTTCCCCAGTAAATCAATCCGTTGGGGGGCTAAAAGTATGGCGGTTTGTAAATCTTCCAAAGCTTGTTGCGGTTGGTGTAGTCCGCGGCGTGCTTGCGCGCTTAGTAACCAAAAATCCGGATTTTGATTTTCTTGAGCAAGTGCCATGGTGATATGGATGAAAGCTTGCGTGTAGTTGCGTTGCTCTAAAAAGGTATTTGCATAACGCGCGCGGTATTGCGGAGTCGCGGTTGGATTTAATTCAAAAAAACGGTCGTAGAATTGACGGGCTTTGGAATAGAACCCCAGTGTTGCATAGTTAAATGCTTGCCCGGCTAATGCTTCGGGTTGGTTGGGTTCTTCTTGAAGGGCTCGCTCATATAGAGCAATAGAACGGTTAGTTAAGTTCGTTTGTTGATAGAGACGGGCTGCTTCTAAAAGAAGCGGAACATTATCCGGGTGAAATTCCAGCGCTTCCAAGTAAATTTCTAAGGCTTTGCTGAGTTGGCCTATTTTTTCGTAGCTAAGACCCAGTAAACGATAGGCACGTACTTCACGTCGTTTCACATTTTTTGTTTTATAAATATAATCCTGTAATTCTGTAATGGCCGCTTGATAAGCCCCTTGTTCATAAAGTTTGCGGGCTTGGGCATATTCTTGCCGATCTCCGGCCGGGGCAAGCCCCAAAAAACCAGCCGAACAACCGGCACAAAGCCATAAGCTTAAACATAAAATCAGGCGCATTGCGATATTATTTTTTGGCATAAGGTAATGAAAATAACAAGATATCCTCTTGTAATTTAGTTAGATTTTGGTGCGCTTCAATGATTCCCACTTCCCCGGCATTATGCAATTTATCCAGTTCTAATGTGCCGATATCAAGCACCCGGTTTGTCAGCACGAAATTTGCTTTTTGGGCGGAAACTTCAATCATAGCTGCGCCGCGTACATCTCCTACCCGTAATAAATAGGCCGCAACCGTTTGTGGGGTTTTGGAAAAAAAATCCGGTGGGGTTACGGAAGCAATAATATAATCGGCTCCCATATTACGTACAGATTCTACCGGTAAATAATCTACTACGGCCCCGTCCACCAAAGCCCGATGGCGATATTGCACCGGTTCAAATATACCCGGTAAATTCATGCTGGCGCGTACGGCAATTGCTAGCGGTCCTGAATTAAATACTACGCGTTCACCGGTTTTGATATCCATAGCCGCGCATGAGAAAGGGATTTTCATATCTTCAAATTGGATATCCCCAACTTGCTCATGGAAAAATTGAATTAGGTTAGAAGAGGAGGGTAATTTTTTAGCAAATAAAATGCGAAATAAGCCCATTAAGTTAAAATCCGGGGTGATGTTATCCATGGTGATGTGGGAACCAATTTCCCACAGTTTTTCAATGGGAAGTCCGGCCGCATATAGCGAACCCACCACCGAACCCATGGAAGTACCGGCGATTGCATCAATGGGAAGCCCGGCATTGTGTAGTACTTCCAACGTCCCTACATGCGCAAATCCCCGCACTCCGCCGGCGGAAAGGGCTAGACCGATTTTGGGGCGTTTTTCTTGTGGGAGCTGAATAAAATCCTGCCACAGAAATTGCCGAAGTACATCATCTTCCGTTTGTACCGGCAGGGCATTTAACGGGCCGGGCAAACCAACTAACACCAGTAAAAAAATGAATAAAGAGAGGTAGGCTGATCTCATTGTAAATCTTGGCCAATGGCCCACTCCAATTCAGCTTTTGCAATACGGTTTTGGCGGATAGCGTCCAGATAATCATGGACCGTTTGCCAATAAGCACGCAACGCTTCCAAGGGGGCTAGGCCTGCTTTGGAAGCAGACTTCTGTGCACGAAGAAGCAGGGATTCCAGTTCTTTAGCATCTTGTTCGCGGGACAACACTTCTTCCTGCCAAAATGTCATAGCCGTAAAGCGGCTGGCTACTTGTTGGTGGATAGTATCTTCAATTTCCGATCTGCGTAAAGTGCTTTGGCGTTGTTCCGCTTTTTTTTGGGTAATTTGAGAAGACCAATTATACGGAATAGGTAAACGGACAGCTAAAGAAATTTGCTTATTGGTATCACCTAAGCTATCTGTTCCAAGTTGTTCATAAGTTCCGTTTAAAATAATGTCCGGGTAGCGTTTGGAAAGTGCCAAGTCAATGGAAATATTATCGGCTTCTAACTCATAAAGTGCCGCTTTTAGTTCCGGGCGAAATTCCATCGCCCATAAATTTAAGCGTGCTAAATCCCAGTCTGTTTTTACGGGTTCAAAAGTTCCTTTTACCGAAAACGAAGCATTGAGTTCTTTATTAAGGCTGACCAACATAGCTAGCTGGGCTTGTTGCAATTCTTGGGCGGCTTGGTGGCGTTGGGCTTTTAAATCCGCCAGGGCGGCACGTACACGGATTTGGGTCCATATATCTGCAGAATTCGTCTTATACCAAGCTTGTGCTTTTTCCAGTACGTTTGCGGCTAGCTGGTCATTTTGTTGTGCAAAGAGAAGATTATTAAACGCAATTTTAATATTACGTACGATATTATTCTTAATCATTTCATGATGACTTTGCGTTTGTTTTAAGTGCGTCCGGGCCATTTGTAACGTCCCGCGGATACGGCCGCCGGAGTAAAGATATTGGGTGGCAGTAATGCCCACACCATAGAATTGATCTTGGCTTTTGGCGTTTGAACGGCCGGGTAAAAAACGGTTGGCCACTGAATCCGATAATACCATGGGATAATCCAAGTCATAGGCGGTAGCCGTTCCTTGCAAAGCAAATTGCGGCAAGTAACGGAATTTCGCTTCATTGACTTTTTGTTCGGCAATAATAATTTGTTGTGTTGCGGCGAGAAATGCCGTATTG
>CACZKQ010000081.1 GCA_902781765.1 uncultured Elusimicrobium sp.
TCAAAAACCGGTGGAAGTAGATATTGATTTTAAGGAAGGGGAAGTAAAAACGTTGAACCAAACGGCAGATGCGGCGGTACTTGCTGCACAAGAACAAGCTCGTTTAGCGGCCCAGCAGGCCGCAGACCAAGCGGCCGCTGAAGAACAAGCCGCGTTAGCAGCTGCACAAGCCCAAAAACAAGAAGCAATTGATGCCGTCAATGCACAACAACAAGCTTTAACAGACCGGATCGAAGCGGCTCGGCTAAATGCACTAAACCAAGCTGAAGCGCAACGGCAGGCCGCGTTGGAACAAGCATCCAATTTTACCAATGCAGATTTGGAAGCCGCTACGGCGGTGGCCGCTGTAAAAGCAGTAGACTCGCCTGTTGAACAGGAAGATTTAGATGCTATTGAAAATCAAGCAACTTTGCAAGAAAATGCGATAGATGAAAATGCTTTCTTAGAACCTTCTGTTTTAAGTGAAAAATCTGAAAACACGGAGTCATTACCTAAATCGGTGTTTGAAGATTTAATGTCGCCGGAAGCAGTTCAGGCGCGTGAATTGTATACGCTTCAAAAATTGGATAGCATGACTGCGGCGGCTATGGAAAAAATCAAAGACACGAAGGGTGTACACTTATATATGCGGGATGACCGCCCGGATGCCTTAGATATAGAGCCGGAAGTTATTTTTGAAAAAGGACAATTCCGTAAAGATTCGTTACCGCTATTAAATAGTATTTATGAGTTGTTAGCATTGACGCAAGGGTCTGCATATGTTATTTTGCCTCCCGGTTCTTATACGGACGATGTAACGTTGGCGGGTATTCGTCAAGCCATGGCATTAAATTCGTACTTGGTTAGCCGTGGAATTTCCCAAGGGAAACTGCATTATAATATGGGACTTTCCGACGAAGAACCTCCAGCCCGGTATGCTAATTTAAATGGGTTGGCTATTGTATTTGATTATGATGCAAAATTGCCGACCAATTTGGAAAAAAATGAAAATAATGAAACCGCGCCTCTTTTAAGTATGGCAATTGTTCCGTTGTGCCATGCGATTGACCGCTCGTTAGGAGAAGCTTTTGCAATTGATTTTTCTGTTTTGGAAACCATGAGTCCGATTGATAATTGGGTATTGCAAATTGTACAACATGGCCGGGATGGTAAATATTATGTGGTGCGTCAGTTGGAAGGGTTTACTCCTGTTTATCATCAAATTTTATGGAATGGCCGTAAAGGAATTATAGGGCCGGAACTTCCTTGCGGAAAATATACGGTTGTTTTGACCGGAACGGATTTAAAAGGCCAAAAGCAGACGATTAGACGTCGTTTAGTGGTTAAATGTGCCGGAGATACGACCACAGATACTTGCAGTGATGTTTGTGGTGGCAAAAAAGCAGTTTCGGAGAAAGAGTTGAATTACAAAGCCGCTCGTTTGTGGACCAAACCCGGACGTAAAATGGGTGGAGCTGCTGCGAGTGCAACCGCTACGAGTAAAGCGGTAAGCACCTCTTCGTCCAGTGCTACTAAAACAACGACCACACGAACCATTATTCAAGAAGTGGATGACGATTCCGCCATTGCACCTTTGCCGACGGCGCCGGTTTCTTCGAACGTTACAACATATGTTTCAGAAGAAGTTGCACCTCCTGCAAATAATCCGTATGACATGCCTTTTGAAGAAGATTAAGGGGTTTAATATATATGAGTCTTTCGGAAACATTGATTGGTCAAAATATGAATGCCCACCCGGATTGTTTGGGCGTTTATATAGGTATTGATGAAATTTATGTGGCACAAACCGCCAAGCAAGATAAAGGGACGGTGTTAGAGTCTTTGGTGCGTGTGCCGGTCCATTCTGTAGATAAAAATTTATTAAAGCCGTTGGATTTAAATGAAACATTTTTCTCTATGGAAGGTTGGGTTGAGGCATTGACCAAGGTAGCTTCTAAAAAGAAATGGAAAACAAACCGGGTTGTCGTCAGCTTAGCTCCGGCTTTCTGCTTGCTGCGGCACTTTGTAATTCCGGCTAATATTGAGCGTAAAATGTGGAAGAATTCTATTCCATTGCAAGCGCGCAAGTATATTCATTTCCCCTTTGAAAAAGCAGAATATGCTTATCATGTGTATGAATTTGAAACCGCGGCAACGAAACAAAAACGCTTAGGCGTTGTTTTTGCCATGACCACCAAGCTGATTATTGAGCGCTTGCGCAAAGGGCTTAGGGCTGCCGGGCTGGAGTTGATATCGGTGGAACCGTCCAGTTTGTCCTTGGCGCGTGCCTTTAACGATAGTGATAAGGAAGCGGTTGGTAATGGCGGACGTATCTACTCTTTCTTTGGACGGGATATGGTAAATTTCGTTTTCTTAAATGAGAACGCACCAGTCCTTTTAAGAGAGGTAGAAATTTCCGGTTCGTTACCGGCAGAGCGTCGTCGTTTTGAAATTACGAACTGTACCGAATTTATAGCGAAACAATTAGAAAAAGATCCTTTTGAAGAAGCGGTTATTACCGGTATAGATGTAGAACAATGGATACCCGCTTTGGAAGCCGATTCTAAAAAACCGGTTCGTTTATGGAATTTAAGCGAAGTATATGGAATTGAGGCGAAAGCTGCCGGCGAAATTGCTGCGGTGGGCGCCAGTATTAAATTCCACGAACACCGGATGCCTGATATTGACTTTACCAAAGGAAACCGCTTAAGTGATTATGAATTTAAAGCAAGTTTGACTGCTTGGCTGCTGGCGGCCGTTGTTATACTTGTATTTCTTGTTTTAATTGGAAAATCTTATTTAAGTGTTAAATCTACGGAAAATGAATTGGCTAGAGCAAAGTCCGCGCATCGCCAGCCGATAGCGGATTTTCAGGGATTGTCTTCTTCTCAAATTCAATCCAATTTAAGCCAGTTGAAAACACAAAATAGCAATTTGCAAGCAATGTCTAACTATAAGAATGTGATTACCCCGGTATTAGCAGAAGTGGTAGATGCTATTCCGCCGGAAATTTGGATTACCTCTTTTAGTTACAATGACCCTTTCCCGGCAAAAGGCGGAGAAGCTCGTTCCGTTCACTTAGAGGGATCTATCAAAACAGGGCGTGATGGTCGGGCGGACATGGCTTTAGGAAATAAATTCCGGGAAGCCTTGATAGAACAGCCGATATTACATAAAATCTGTGGAGAAAAGGGTACCATTAACTACACCAACGTTGCAGGTACAGGAAACCGGGATAACCGGAGCGGTCAAGAGACCAACTTTACGTTTGTGTGTGGTAAGTAAGGGGTGCGAGTATGGCAGTTAATTTAAAAAATAATAAATATGTTGAAAACCTAAAAGAAGGATTTCGGGATATTCAAACGGTACTGCAAGAGGGTAATGTAAAACTGTTTGTAAAACAGGCAATTGCCATCTTGTTGATTTTCCTGTTGTTTAAGTATGTGGCGGGGAAAAACACCACAAAGATCAATGACTTGCGTACCCAAATAGACGCTATTGCTACTCAAGAAAATAGCGAGCAAGAATACTTAAGAAATAAAGAAACCTTATTAGATTTAGAACCCCGGTTTCCGGATATTTCTGTTAAAAACGAATGGCTTCTTGGCCAAGTATTAGGGGTTTTTAAAAATGGGAAATTGGCACCCCAAGTATCGGGGCAGCAATCGGAAGATGCTTCGAACGCGACGTATGTTGCTGCGGGTCTGGATGTCAATACAAATGCCGGATTTGAACAATTTGCAAATTTTTTGGCAGATATAGAAAACTTGGATGAGTTTTTGAAAGTTTCCAGTTTTACCATTAAGAAGGATACTTCCTCTTCCGCGTTGGGGAATAACCAGATTTCTATGCGTTTTAATACTATTTTTCCGAAAGAAAAAATAGGAAGTCGTATGTTCAAAGATTATAATGAACAAATGGAAAAACGCAAAGCTAAGACGACAAAGGAGGAAAAATAATGAAACGTATACTCCTTTTGATTTTACTGACGGGTAGTTTTGGACTGCTGGCCCAGGCTCAGGATGCGGCCGGAGAAAAACAGGTTGCCAAGGAAAAAGCAGCTACGCAGCCGGTTGCAACAAAAGAGGCAAAACCGGTTGAAGAGGCCGCGAAGAAAGCTGATTCTTCTTCCGAAGAAGCCGCCAAAAATGCGGATGTAGCGGTGAAAGAAGAACCGGTAGATCCGGCTATTGAAAAAGATTTGGAAAAGGCCACGGCGAAAGAACAAGGTGAAGCATTTGTGGCTCCGCGGGAAACAGTGCAAGAGACGGCTCCCGCCCCTGTGAAGAAAGAATTGGTTGTTTACCAACCTAAAAATCGCAGGGATCCGACGCTTTCTCCAGATGATTTTTTGTTGTTGCAGTACCGGGAACAACAACGTTTAGCGGCGATAGAAGCCGAACGGCAACGTAAATTGGCGGAAGAACGTCGTAAACGAGAAGAAGAAGAAAGATTGCGCCAGTTGGAATTGGCTCGCATTAAAGATCCTACGCGTGAAGTACGCAATAAAATTAAAATAGGTGGTATTGTCGGACAAGAAGTATTTATTGGTGATAAAGTGTATACGGTAGGAAACAAGATTTTCGGGGCGCGCATTGTGGAAATAACCCCGGATTCAGTGGTGTTCTTATACAAAGGACATAAATTTGTAAGAAAGATGAAGTAGAAGCAACCCCTTTAAGGGATAAATTGATAGGAGGATTATGACAAATCGTTTAGCAGTTATTTTGTCTTGCGCGGCCGTATTTGGCTGGACCGGCGTGGCGTTTGCCCAAGGGGCACGTCAGACCCTTCCCAGTGATGATACAATCGCGTTAACAGAAGATACGACAGTAAAACTGTCCAAAGAGGCTGATTTGTACAAAGATGCGGATGAACCTTCGCCGTTAGACCGCAAGGTATCTATTCGCGTATCAAATGTACCGATACAAGCCTTTTTAAATAGTATTACTACGCAGGCAGGAATTAACTTTATTATGAGCGGTGATGAATACGCTAATAAAAAAGTGACTGCCTCGCTGACCCGGGTTACCGTACGTGAAGCATTGGATACGCTGTTGCGGGTACATGGCCTTTCTTACCAACGAATCGGTAAGAGCGACAGTTACGTCGTCACCAAACGTTCTAATGATGCTCCGGATACCATTACTAAAATTTATACGCTTAGCTACATTTCCTTACAGGGAGTGGGTTCTGCTTCAGCTGAAATGAATAGTATTATGCCGCAAGATGTTAGCGGTGGCGGAAGCTCTGGTTATTCTTCCGGCGGCAGCAGCTTTGGCGGCGGCATGGGTGGCGGAATCGGTGGCGTTGGCGGTACGTCCCTTGGTGGTAATAGTGGGGGCGATGGTTATAGCGGTGGTGCTGAAATCACCGGTATTATCAAAAGCATGCTTTCGCCGGTTGGCCGTATCGCGGTAGATCCTCGTACTAATAAATTGATTATTACAGACGTGGCCGAAGTATTTCCTCAAGTGGAAAGTATTTTAGCGGAATTGGACATTAAACCCCCGCAAATTTTGATTGAAGCGCAAATCGTGGAAGTAAGCAAAACAAGCGGTTTGACTTTAGGATTTGAATACGGGGATAGTTCCGGGGTAATGCTCCGTTCGCAGGCTCCTTCCCGTATTGTGGACGTGGATTACATCCGGGGTAACGGGGTAAAAGGATGGAACTATATTTTCCCAACGAAAGAGCAATCTAGTAGTTCTAATTCCGGCTCCAGCTCCGGTTCTAGCTCTAGCTCTAGTTCTAGCTCTAATTCTAATTCGGGAAGTTCCGGTTCGGATTCCACCGGCTTGTTAGACTTTACTGCTTTTAATATCGTGCTTAAAAGCTTGCTTACTCGCGGGGAAGCGAAATTTTTAGGAAAACCCAAAGTGGTTACCCTTAATAATAAAGTCGCTACGATTACTACCTCGCGTGATGCAACCGTCGGCTTTAACCAAAGCGTTTCCGGTAGCGGAGATGCGACGATGACCACCCAATCTGCGGAAAGAAAACGTGTAGGGTTGACCTTGCAGGTAACTCCTCAGGTAAACCGCGAAGGGTATGTAACGCTGTTTGTTCAACCGTCTTATTCAGATGTAATTGCCTCTGGGTTTGACACATCGTTAGATACAATTACACGTGCTGCTTCTACGTTGGTTCGTGTCAAGAACGGACAGACGGTAGTTATCG
>CACZKQ010000082.1 GCA_902781765.1 uncultured Elusimicrobium sp.
CTGCAAACGCGACCGATTTTTATTATAGTTTTTCTGCCGAGTACTTTCCCGTTTTTGACATTTTTTGACCACCCTAAAATATGATTTCTCGACGAGAAACCGCAAAAAAGATCCTCTTGCCAAAAAAGAGTGGTTTTTAGGGCCTAAAATTGTGCGGGAAAAGTGATTTTGTCGACGAGAAAAATTTAGGCCCCGCGATTGCGAGGCCCAAATTTTACTGCACCCATCAAATATGGACTTGCCTTCCGGTCATTTTACTGACGTAAAATGCCTGTAGGCCGGGCTCGCGGTTTTTGCCTTTCGCGCTACGCCTGTGCGGCTCGCACTCAAACAAAAACATCGCTCCGCCTTTCAAGTCCTGACGTGCACCAAGCAGTTGGTGCACTGTGGACAAAAAATTTGCCCCTACCACAAGGGCAGAGGCAAATTTTACTGCGCCCACCAAGCGGTGTTTTCTCGACGGACGTGTACGAATTTTCTGCCGTACTTTTTCCAAATCTGTCAGAAACAGTTCTTAAATTGGCAGAAAATGTATATTTATTGTCGGTAAGTTCAAGTCGTTACAGCGCAGATAAATGCTCTGGTTTGTTTGGGCTTTATTATTTATCGTATTCGTTAACATATTTCTTTTGCCAAATATAGCCACCAGCACTCTTACGTGATCCTCGGCACGCTCCTGCGATGTTAGAATCACAAATTCCTGTCTTTTTTGAAGCTTCGGCGACAGAATTAAATACTTTCAAAATTTGGGATGTTTTTTTATCACACATATATAGCTTATATTGTTTGGACTTGCACTTAATATTACATTTGGGGCAGGTTACTTTTAATTTTTCTCTAGTACGAATTATTTTCTCATAAGACGTCCCACACATCTTGCATATCCACCAAACTTTCGCATGAGATCCTGAAGGGAACATTTCCGGCGTTAAGCCCTGATTTTTTTCATAATCCCATTCTGCCACTAAATCTGGCCTTACTACCGCCAAGGATTTCTTGAAAGTAGCATTTTCCCTATACGCATTAATCTTATATCTGTCTCTCTCAATATTTACATCGGCCGATATCTTACGAATAAGCATGCCATTTTGACGTATATATTGTCTTTGTGGGCTTAATCCAAAGTCAGTCTCTAGCATCCACAACAATTCTCTAATAATTTTATCAAGCCCTTCAGTATTATCGCAGTCATCTAAAGTCGGTTCGATAAACGTATAGTCTGAGGTAAGATTAAAAACATCAGAATTGTCCTTTGCGCATATGCGGATAAGTTTAATTCGATGCTGTCGGCAAGTGTTATACTTAATCTTTTCACGTTTTAAGGATCTTTCTTTTTTGTGGTAAAAAGAGCCATCGTATTCAACAGCGACCCTTTTAGAAGGGATAAATATATCCAATTCCATGCCATTGTCGAAAATATCTCTGTATCTATTTATAGCATCGGGGAAAACCTGTTGAACATAGTAATATATAGCTTGCTCCGGAAATGAGGTTTGATTTCCTTCTTTGCATTTAGCACAACCATTGTGCAAAACTGATCTAGCACATACTTTTGCCTGGTATTCGTGTCCTTTTGGGCATTTCCACCATACCTTTCTTGCGCTTCCTGCCACAACATCAGTCGGTTTTAGATTGCCATTTTTAGTCGGGTGCCACTCTTTAGCAAGATCTGGATGTGTTGTTGCTAAGTCATTTTCTCCTACTAATACTTTTTTATTTGAACAATATGGGCAACCTTGACCTATCGTTCTTTTGGCCGGAGTAGCATCATAACTATGCCCTTTTAGGCACTTCCACCATATTTTCCTATTTGATCGAGCTGAAATTTCTGTGGGTTTTATTGTGTTTTTCTCATAATCCCATTCTTTTAATAGTTCAGGATGTGTGGTAGCCAGGTCATTATCGCCAGCCCACACTTTTAAACGAGAACAGTAAGGACAGCCATATCCAAAGCTCCGTCCATATATTTCTCTTTTCCATTTATGTCCCTTGCTACAAACCCAATGAGCTTTTTTATTGCTTCCGATAGTTAACTGGGTGGGATCAAGCCCTTCCTTTGTGTTGGCTTCCCAATCCCATTCTTTCATTAATTCTGCATTTTCGCTGATGTACTTTTTAGGCATAATGGACATCCGTAGGTGTAATAATTCTATTATAGCATTGTATTAAAAGTTCACTGCGCTATTTGTGACATGACCTTTTTGAACTTTGAAAAGAGTTTATAGAATACAGATTTTTTCCGCGGGATTTTTGATATAGTTTTTCTGCCATTTTTGTGCCAAGTAGTTGCATAGTTTTCGCATTTTTTGTTAGTAGAATTTTCAGTTTCTCGACGAGAAAGCATAAAAGAGAGTGGTTCAGTAAAAAAGGGCGGTTTTTAGGGCCTAAAATTGCGCGGGAAAATGGATTTTGTCGACGAGAAAAATTTAGGCCCCGCGTTTGCGGAGCCCAAATTTTACTGCGCCCACCAGGACTTGAACCTGGAACCCATCGATTATGAGTCGATTGCTCTAACCAATTGAGCTATAGGCGCGCTATAACCTTATTATAACAAATTCTTATTTCATTCGGGACAAATTGTCTATGTACGCCAAAATGTGGTAAAATATATCTGTTATTCCGGGATGGTGTAATGGTAACACGGGTGCCTCTGGAGCATTAATTCTAGGTTCGAATCCTAGTCCCGGAAAATTTGAAAACCTGCAAAAGCAGGTTTTTTTAATTTTCGGGAGAGCAACACAAACTGCTTTGTGTTGCGTTAGGATTCGAAGCCCGCAGCGATGTTTTTGTTTGCGAAGCAAGGCAAAAACCGCGAGGGCGGGCCCGGGCAAAATTTCCGTTAGGAAATTTATGCAGGGCGAATCAAAGGCAAACTGCTTTGCCTTCGGCTAGGATTCGAAAGCCGGAGCCTTATGCGAGTTTGAACAAAGTGAAAGGCGAGGATGGCGAGGCGGGGTCGCGAGCGCGTAGCGTCAGCGAAGCGACTTGTGACCGAATCCGTCTTTAGTCCCCCAAAAAATGTAAAGTTCTTTTAGAGGGCCTAATTTTTTCTTTCCGTCAAACAGTTCTTTTTTGCTACAATATATCTGTACGGGGCATGGCTCAAGTGGTAGAGCGCCCGCTTTGGGAGCGGGAGGTTCCCGGTTCAAGTCCGGGTGCCCCGATTTTTTTATGAACGAAAATTCTTCGGTTTTCAATAAAATTCACACTTCAGCCGATGTGGAAAAATATGTATCGGTAGCGGGAGTCCCTGCGGCTATTTCATACCCGCAAAAAGCACCATTTGCCTTTTCGTCATTAGTGGCTTCTGCTAATTTAGGAGTTTTTTTTGACGGAAGCGTTTTGTTAGAGATGCAAGTAGGAAATGGAATTTTGTGGAGTCCTTTTTTTAAATTAGGGTTTGTTTCTGAAACTTTACAACGCAGTTTTCCGGCGCAAGATAATTCATGGGGGCAAATTAAAATAGACGAGTTGATATTAACCAAACCCATGCGTTATTATCGGCTCCGGGTACAAATGCAAGGGAAAGTGCCGCTATTATCTTTTGGGGTCAGCGGGGTGCGTTCTCCTTTTGAGTATCGTGCCGACGAAGCCGCACTATTGCCGCCCGGCTCGTTTGAAGCCGACGTTCACCCCATCTCCCAAAAAGAACAATACACGGCGGACAATCCGCGCATTTGCAGCCCGACGTCGCTTTGTATGGCTATGAATACGCTGGGCCGTCCGATTGCGCTTAGCCAAGTGTTGCAAAACGTGTATGACCCGGCGGCGGATATTTTCGGAAATTGGTTTTTTAATACGGCGTATGCATCGCAACAACAATTAGACGTTCATTTTTGGCGGTTTAATGCGCTCAGTGAACTGCCGTTCTACTGCAACAAAAATGCGCTTGTGATTGCCAGCGTTGCCTACCAAGAAGGCGAACTTCCCAACGCGGCGCAACCGCAAACACCGGGGCATTTGCTCCTGATTCGCGGTTGGAAGGATGGGAAAATTTTGGTGGCCGATCCGGCGGCTGAAACGGCTGCCGAAGTATTGCGTGCGTATGATGCCCAAGCTTTTGCGCAAGCGTGGCTAAAAAATAAACAGGGCGCCGCATACATTTTGAGGAAACGATGAAAAAAATATTATTTTTATTAATGGGTGTATCTTTGTTTTTGGGGTGTGCCAAACAAGAATTGACGGACACGCTTATCGTTGCGCATAAAGGGGAAATGGAATCCATGGACCCGGTTTATTCCTATGACGGTGTAACACAAGGAATGCTCATTAACATTTACGATACCTTGCTGAAATTTAAAGGGAGTTCGCTTACGGAGTTGGAACCCTCTTTGTCTACGCAAGTGCCTTCCAAAGAAAATGGCCTCATTTCCGCCGACGGACGCACGTATACGTTCCCCATTCGTAAAGGCGTTAAATTCCACGACGGAACCGAACTGACACCGGAAGATGTGCGCTACTCCCTTTTGCGCTTTTTGCTTTCTGATGTTTCCGGCGGACCGTCCAGTTTACTCTTAGAGCCGATTTTAGGTGTTTCTTCCACCCGTAACGACAAAGGCGAAATCGTCGTCAGTTTTAAAGACGCCGCCGACGCAGTGCGCGTAGAGGGGGATAATATCGTCATTACGCTCAAACGTCCGTTCGCGCCGTTTTTGTATATTTTGGCGCGGTGGGGGTATGTGGTCAAAAAGGATTTTGCTGTTCAAAAAGGTGCGTGGGACGGCACCGAAGCCACATGGAAGAAATTTAATAATTTTGCCAAAGGAGATTCGCCGTTATTTCAAGCAACCAACGGCACAGGGCCGTTTAAATTAGCGCGGTGGGATATTGCCGCAAAACGCTTAACGCTTGTGGCGCACGAAGATTATTTTGCAGGCGCGCCGAAGCTCAAAACGATTCTTATGATGACGGTGGACGAACCGAGTACGGTGCGGCTGATGTTGGAATCGGGCGATGCGGACGTGGCGGAAATTTCGCCTAAGTTTACCGCGCAATTAAAAGATAATTCGCAAGTAACGCTCTACGACAATTTGCCGCGCTTACGCACCGACCCGGTCATCTTTTTTACGCTTAATATCAACATGCAAGCCAACCCGGACGTCGGTTCCGGTAAGCTAGACGGCCAAGGGATTCCCGCGGACTTTTTTACCGATAAAGATTTGCGTAAAGGATTTGAATATGCGTTTGATTATGAGGCTTTTTTGAAAGAATCTATGGACGGACGCGCCGAAATGGCTATCGGTCCGGCTCCGAAAGGACTTGTTAAGCAAGACGACTCTTTCAAACGCTATCATTTTGATTTGGCCAAGGCCGAGGAACACTTCAAAAAAGCGTGGGGCGGCCAAGTGTGGGAGAAAGGTTTTAAATTTACAATTACCTATAACACCAGCGGCGAAATGCGCCAAATTGCGAGTGAGATTTTAAAGCGCAACGTGGAAAAAATCAATCCCAAATTCCAAATTGATTTACGTGGTGTAACGTGGCCTTCGTTTTTAGAGAAAACGACGCACCGCCAAATGCCGATGTGGGCGCGCGGCTGGGTGGCCGATTACGCAGACGCACACAATTTTTATTTCCCATTCTTGCACAGCCAAGGCCGCTATGCTATTTCGCAAGGATATAAAAATCCGGCGGTGGATAAACTGATTGAGCAAGCGGTTACGGAAACGAATCAAGCTAAGCGTAACGCACTTTATAAACAGGTGCATAATTTAATGCACGACGACGCCATGCAGATTTACACCGTCCACCCCACCGGGCTTTGGGCCATGCGTTCTAACGTGAAAGGGTTTGTAGATAATCCGGTATACATGGGCATTTACTTTTACCCCATGTATAAAGAATAACGGCTGGTGTTAAGTTTCGTAAGCAGACACGAGGGCACAACGTAAAGTTGAGCCCTCGTGTGCTGTTCTGGCGAAACAATTTTCCACCTTTGGACAACTTTGCCTTGCCTTGGGCTTGACGTAGCTACCGCTACGCCTAATGCGCCCAACTGGCAATGCAAATTTGCCACAAATCTGAAAAATCATCTTCTCTAGCACAAAGTTAGTCTAATCTGCACGGCACCAGAATTAACGGCTGGTGTTAAGTTTCGTAAGCAGACACGAGGGCACAACGTAAAGTTGAGCCCTCGTGTGCTGT
>CACZKQ010000083.1 GCA_902781765.1 uncultured Elusimicrobium sp.
AAAGAGCGGACATAGATAGAGCAATTAGCATTCTAAATATAGAAAAAGGAAATATAGTATCTTCATTTTTTCTCGATTTAGTAAGAGTAAATAGAAGAATTAATCCACATATACTAGTCGCAATTACACATAGACTAGAGTAATGTTCATTACTAATGATATTACATTTATTTAATATAGATATTATAAGAATATTGAGTGCAACTGTAATACCTGTAGGTAATGATTTGGAAATAACATTTCTTAAGAAATGTCCTCTAATACGAGCGTTATTTGGTTCAAGAGCTAGTATAAATGATGGAATTCCAATTGTAACAGTACTAATTAATGTAAGCTGTATTGGAACAAATGGATAAGCTTCTCCCATAAATAAAAACATAAGAGCAAGTATTGTTGAGTATATTGTTTTTACCAAAAATAAAGATGCAGAACGCTGTATATTATTTATTGTTCTTCTTCCTTCAGCTACAACTTTAGGCATTGATGCAAAATTAGAATCTAAAAGTACTAATTGGGCAACATTTTTTGTGGCGTCACTACCATTTTGCATTGCAATACTACAATCAGCAGCTTTTAATGCTAAAACATCATTTACACCATCACCAGTCATGGCTACAGTTTTTCCCTTGCTTTTTAGTGCAAGTACTAATTCCTTTTTTTGCGTTGGGGTTACACGTCCAAATACAGTGTAATTTGTTGCTATATCCAACATGCTATCTTTATCAGTTATTTTAGACATATCTATATACTTATCATAATTTTTAACTCCAACTTGTTTTGCAATCTTAGATACAGTAATAGGATTACCATCTAAAGCAGAAGTTTTCCACATATCATAAGCCATGCAATTAGTAGTATCACCACACAACTGCAATTGCGCACGCGTATTGCTTGGGGAATTTGGATTTTTTGCATCATAAGTTGCTCCCAATTGTTGTTGCATAACCTCTTTACTGGCTGCTTTCGTTTTGCTACCAGCAAAAGCATTATCCAATACATTTCCCAATGCATTACCGGCTAAATTTAACCCCATGTTGATAAGCCCGGAAAGCAACTGCTCGCGCAAGCGGTCCCACATATCTTCTTGTTCCTTGTCATCATCTTCTTTATCTTTATCTGCCTGGTCGCCGATATCGTCTTCCAAGTTGCTTAAGTCCGGTGTGGCTAAAGGGGCATCCGTATCTAATGCTAATCCGCCGGATTTACTTAAATCTACCCCTTTATCCGTAAAAGCATCACTTCCCTTGATGTTGCCACCCATCAACGCTTTTTTAGCATTACCGCCTTTACCATCTTTCAAACCGGCGGCCGCACGACTCGTCTGTGCGAACTGGGATAATGCTTTCCTAGCGTCTGTATTACGCAATTGTGCCGGGATTTCCGTTCCTTTATCCTGGCTTTTATAGGGCGAAAAGTCTCCACGCGGTGCACCAAAGGTAGCATTGATTCCGCTTCCCCCGGCATGCCCTATAGTTGCCGAACCTAACTGCCCAATTTTGGTGGCTCCGCCAGCACCGCCGCCGCCACCGGCACCGTAACCGCGCCCTCCATAACCTCTGCCCGAATAAGAAGCACTGCCACCAGCTTCGTCTTCCGAGCCATCACCACCGGAAGCGGCTTCTTTTTCGGCATCTTCTTCTTGCCGGGCTTCTTTTTCTTCTTGCGAATATAAAAGAGAAGCCCCGTTATTTTGCATATCCGGATATTTGGACGCTAATAAATAGGACTCGGCTTCGTCATTGACAAACGGCATTTGGGCTAAATCGTAACCGCGGGTAGACATCCCGTCAAAAGATGTATCGTCCGCTTCCCCCATAAATGATGCTAATGTAAGTAAAGCAATAAAAATGACCACCACAATCGCACCCAACGTGTACGCTTGTTTACGGTCCATTTTATTGATTTTCTGGAAGACATTCCCAGCTTTTAATTTAAACATACAAAACCCCTTTACATAAATAAAAACTACTCTTGTTGACCTGGCCGCTAAGCCACTCAAACACAGAGTTCCTAATCCTTCTACTTACAGTATAGGTAGAAAAAGGTCTTTTGTCAAGGCCTTATATGGAAAATTTGGAAGTTTCTATCCGGTGAATAATAGGTCTGTACAAATACTGAAAATATGGGGTCCGCTCCCGGTCCAAATAATCGTATTAAGACTTCCCTTCCGGGCGCATGTAAGGAGCCGGACGTTCGTTGTGGCCTACGTATTTATTAACCTGCACCTGCCCCCCTGTTTCACACAAGAAAGCATAGCCCTTTAAACAACGCTGGTCCCTGTCGCACACTTGGTCCTTGTTATAATTGCACAAAAAACGAATACGCGGAGGCTTGGTTTGCGCAGTAATAACAACTTTCGTCCAAGTACCGCTGGTATTGATATCTACTTTAATTTTCCTTAAACTTAAAAATTTCTTGATACCCGGATTATCAAATCCTAAGTAGTTTTCCACTTTTTTTTGAATATCTTTAATCAAAAATCGGCGGTCCCACGTGCGGTGATAGTAATCCGTTTCGTGCGATTGTAACTGAAAACGTCGCGCGGCATAATAACCGGCGATCTCCATTTTTTGGCTTAATACCAAAAGACCGAAAATCTTGATAATAAATACAATAAAAATTACAAAAAGCGGAAATAGCAATACCACTTCGGTAGTAGCTTGCCCGCGCTTAGAATGGAAAAATAATGAATAAAGTTTTCTCATGGGTCTAATGTTACATTGTACTTAGGTAATGGATTGGGCCATACGCAATTATTATTATTGCGCGGGCACGACAAAGATACCTTCGTCCGCACGTACGGTTTGTATTTCTGCTCTAAGTTAATATTAAAATGGTTACGCGGCAATTGAAATTTTTGTTTCAGTAAAATCCCGCGCTTTAACGAACGCAATTTGCTGCGGCTGGACGGGTCCAAATAAGCAAACTGAAATAATTTTTGACCCGATAACAGATTGGGTACATCCAGCACAGAGCTAATCGCACGGCCATGCGTATCGCCCCTTTTAGCACCGCCGTCCGAGAAAAACACTTCAAATTTTTCAATTTCAAACGGCTTGGTTCTAAGCGATAAAAACGGGCGTAATTTGGCCGCACTTTCCCGGCCGCATTCCGAACGTTTACAGTTGCTTACATTTAAAAAATAAGCCTCGCGAAACATGATTTGGTTTTTTGTAACTTCTTTAAATACATAGTCCTGCGATTTATAAATAGAACCGTCATATACATACGTAGTTAAGTATTGGGTAAGCAACGGAATCCCCAGTTTTCCGCCTGGGAAGTGATAGTTATCCACTAAGGTTTGGCTGATTAACCGCACGACAGTATTCCCCGGTGGCGCAGGCTGTTCTTTTTCCCAATCTTTACGGGAAGTAATGACAGGATCACCTTGCTTTGTTTGAGCTTGATTTCCGTCCGGATGTTCCTCCACATAATGCACCCGCCAGTCCACAGACTCCGGGGCCGGGCGCAAATTCGCTTTTCTACCGTCTTTATCCCCTAAGGCACCGGGGACGGCTCCGCTTAGATAAAAAAGCTCAAAAATAGAAATATCGTGTCCCCACGGGGCGGCTGCTTGGTCTTTATGATATATTTTTTTATCTTCACTTCCATAAAAGCGCATGACGCGGAACGGAAGCGGACCGTTGACCATAGCCATCGCATTTAAATACGTACTGGCAGACGATACCTGGGAGTAAGCAGCGTTGTCTAGCGCAAATTGGTGGCGCACTTTGGTCATGGAAACTTTTGCCGTTTCAAACAATAAGTAAATGACCAAAATAAAAATAGGCGCCAAAAGGACTGACGGGAGCAAAATTTGCGCCCGGCGTTCATGCAGTTTACGCGCTAAGTATCCTCTCTGCATTCAGTCCCCCTTTTTTATGCGAGTAACATCCCCACAAATTGAAAGAAAAATCGCGCGATATGCGTGTGAAACGCCGTCAAAAAAGCCAGTAACACGACAACAATGGAAGAGAGCATTAAAATATATTCCACGGTTGCCTGGCCTTTTTGTTGCGTTAAAACGCGCGATGCCCATTGTGTGGGGAAAGACATAATTACTCCTCAAAATCTTCATCAGGAATGGTACTTCCCTCTGAAGAAATAAGCCCCTTTTCAATCGCTTTTACAACGGCTTCTGTACGGCTGCTGACCCCTAACTTATGAAACGCACTGTTCAAATGGTTCTTAATCGTTTTGACACTGCATCCTAACTCTTTGGCAAGTTCCTTATTGCTAAGCCCTTTGCCCAAATAGTCCATTACTTTAATTTCGGTTTTAGTCAGCATGGCTTGAGAAGGCATACCGCCATCTCCCATCTTACGAAGACCGTGAAGCAATTTCCCCATTAGTTGCTGAGGAATCATCAGCCCCTCACTGGTAAATGTTTTAATGGAATTTACAAGTTCGGCGGCCGGTAACATTTTAGATAAATACCCATTGGCCCCGGCTTGAATTGCATCTAACACATGCGCTTCATCTTCAAAACTAGAAAGCATCAGCACATTCACCGTTGGACAAGCTTCCCGAATTTGACGCGTAGCGTTAATACCGTCCAATTTGGGTAACTTAATGTCCATAAGGACCACATCCGGTTTTAGCTTTTTGGCTTTGGCTACCGCTTCCACTCCGTCGGCAGCTTCTCCTACCACTTGCATCCACTTTTCTGAGCTTAGCACATCTTTGATGCCCTCGCGAAAGAGCGTCTGGTCGTCTGCAATTAGCACTGTTATTTTTTTCTTATTCATGATTTTGCTCTCCTAAATCCTAGAAAGATATTCCGGCTATCGGTAACGTAAAATTAAACGTAGCTCCTTTACCTAAGCCGTCACTTTCCGCCCAAATTTTTCCACCATGATTGACGATAATCTCTTTAGCAATTGATAATCCCAACCCTAACCGGCCAACCCGGTCTTTGGTACCCACTTGCATAAAGCTGGTAAATAAACTGGGCGCAACCGCGGGATCAATACCATCCCCGGAATCCTTTACCGACACTTTAGCATTTTTTTCATCTATTTTGCTAACTACAATTTCAATAGTCCCGTTATCCGGGGTATGACGAACCGCATTTTCCAGTAAGTTAGAAATAACTTGGCGAATGCGTTTTTCGTCAGCAATTACCGGGATGGCCCCCACACTTTCAAAAGATATTTGAATGTTACGCTTACTGGCTTTATCTTTAAAAATCTCCGCTGTTTTTTTCAAATTCTCCGTTAATTCAAAACGGTTTTTTTCAATACGCAGTTTCCCTTTTTCAATTGCAGCCCAGTCTACTAAGTCTTTAATAAGATGCTCAATTTGGCCGATTGATTCGTTCATAAACATCATTTTCTGTTGTTGTTCTTCATTGGGAGTAAATTTTTTGCGAAACATATCAAAACTCATTTTCAACGTCATCAGTGAGTTCGATAAATCATGCGACACCATGGAGAAAAATTTAGATTTCATGTTATTCAATCGGTCTAAATCTTCGTTACGTGTCTTTAATTCCGCTACCAACTCCCGGTTGCTTTCTTCCAGGAAATATTTGTCCAACGCACGGTTAATCGTGCGTTTTAAATAATCAAAATCTACCGGCTTCATCAAAAAATCATACACCGATTCTTGCATGGCTTCCATGATAGCGCCTAGGGAAGCATATGCCGTAATCATAATAATTTGAGAATCCCGGTTAAAGGAACGAATTTCGCGGATTAAATCCATCCCGTTTTTATCGGGCAAATTATAATCCATCAAAATAATCTGAAAAAATTCGCTGGCGCAAATTTCCAAACATTCCGCCGCATTCCCGGCTTGATAGACTTTATAACCTTCAATCTCTAACAAATCCACCAAGGTTTCCCGTAAGTTATTATCATCATCTACCACTAAAATTTTAACTTGCTTCTCCATAATTGGTATCTCCGATTTTTTTGTAAATTTTGAAATAAATTTGAAAACAGGTTCC
>CACZKQ010000084.1 GCA_902781765.1 uncultured Elusimicrobium sp.
TGAGGATCTTGGATGCGAGTCGGTAAAACGCCTTCGCATCGAGGATTTCCCCTTGGTCGTCTGCAATGACGCACAGGGCGGCGATCTGTTCTCTCAGGGACGTGCCGCTTACGTGCAGGAGCAGAGCCATGTCTGATTCGGAGCTTGATCTCCGGTCAGATGAGGAGCTGGCGATCGCAGCAAAAACTTCGGTCGAAGCGGAGGGCGCTCTGCTGTCACGCTATTTGCGGTTGATCCGGTACTACGCCGGTCGGTTTGCAAACGGCGGCGAGATCGATGATCTCGTGCAGGAGGGGCTGATCGCACTTTTGCAGGCGATACCGGAATTTGATCCGGAGAAAAATTACTTAATGTTTGAGAATCAAATTTGCTAAGTAACTCTTGACGAGAATTGATTTGCGAAACCAATTGCTCTTGAATAGCTCCTTCAAGTCTTCTTCCTAGCTCCGGTTGCATAGAGGCATTCACCGAAGGAAGTACATTAGCCGATACATCCTTTACCCCTTGGGGCTGCACCAAGGTAGGTAAAACATCCGCTAATTTTTTCCCGCCGAAAGCAAATTGATAACCTTCCGGCACTTGGTAAATGTTGATATGCTTCCAAGGAATAAGAGCAATTTCGTGGTTAGCGGCAACGCGCGTCATACGCGCAGCATTTCGCGCGGCAAGGGCTGTCGCTTCTTCGGAAGTTTTGGTAGAGGTAGACAAAAAACGTATTAGCTGTGCGCAAGAAGGAGACACGCTGGAAACTAAAATTGAAAAACTAAGCAAAACAGATAGTAATTTTTTCATGCAGACGCTCCATTAAATAAACCGTGATACTAGTATCTTAACACGTAATATGCCGAAATACAAGGGTCAAAAGGCCTAAATTGCTTTTAGGCCTTTTGAACTGGATTCTATTTCGCTCTCTTTTGTAAAAATTACCAATCCGCATCTTTCCCTAAATCCGATATGGGAAGTTGTGCTCCAAACGTAAATGAACGTGGAATCTCATGTATGGTAAGATTATGACGATTTAGGAAGGCGCGTAGTTCATCTGCAGTAGGTTGAGGGCAATCTTCCCGCACCACCACAAACACTTTTAAACGATCTCCTTCTTCCGGGCGCATCAAACGCACACGACATTCTTTTACTGCCGGATGAGTGAGCAATATTTTTTCAATTCGTTTGGGGAACACGTTAATTCCGGCAACTTGTACACAAGCATCTTGCCGTTCCAGCGGATAAATAAAACGTTCTTGTTCTATTTTTACTTTATCGGGCAAAGGCTGCCATTCCTCCCCACATTTGCGTTTGATGCGGGGCGTATCCGCTTGCATATTTACCTCCCAAAACGGAAAAATCTCAAAAGGTTTATAAGGTTGATGCCGGTGGGCTATGGCCCCCGTTTCACTGGAACCGTAAATTTCGGTAAAACGGGCCGCTCCGGTTTTTAACAAGGCTTCAATAATTTCGTTCTTACAAGGGGCTGTAGAAGAAAGCACATGAATATCGGGGGGGAAAGCCTCGTTACACCGCAACCAATAGCTCCAAAATAAAGGGAACCCAACTAACAAATCTTTAGGTTGCAAAATTTTCTCCCAAGATTGTGTAGGTAATGCCGGTAATGTAAGAACAGGTACATTTAAAATATGGGGAAGTGCTACCGTAAAAGTAAAACCATATAAGTGATTACAAGGCACTAACGAAACAATTCTTTTTACTTCCGTAAATAAAGGAGCCACTCCGCGGGCCTCCTCCCAAATCATAGCCGGAGTATGTACGCAGACTTTAGGAGTTCCGGTGCTTCCTGACGTCAAAAATGCTACTTTCTTTGTTTTCAAGTAAGAAGCATATGCATAATCAGTCATTAAATCTAATGATGAAAAAGCAAGCGGTTTATAATCAAACATTTGGCCGGCTTTTAAAATAGCTTCTCGTAGGATATCGGCGGGGATATTCGCCCATAAATTCTCAACAGGGCTATCAAAAACTGCTAGTGCATCTTTTTGATGACGCGCCATTTCTGTACGGAATAAATCCGTAAGCATTCGTTTAATATCATTCCGGTTTAACATAGGGTTTGGCCTCCAGAGTAAATTGAGTACCTGCAAAAGTATCTTTCCAACTAAACGCAGTATGCTGATGTAACCGTTCAACCACTTGTTGTGCAAAGTAAGCCTTTTTAGGAACATTTCCATCAATATTTCCTGATACACGGGAAAACTCAACAGCCGTTAATTCCATAGGATTTTGACCAAATGGCCTATCCGCTACTACAAACGCGGCCGCCTGACGTTCAAAAGAGTCCGTTGGATTGCGAAGTAAATGAACAAATAAATCTGGATACAACGGCGCATAAGATGCGGCTACCCCATTTTTATCATCCGCAACTGCCACCAATACTTCATGACACATTTTTTTCTCCAAAAATACAAGGGCATTTAGCAGTGCGGCCGGGAAAGAGCTTTCAAATTGTCCCGTCGTAATACAAGGCCCGGTAATTTGCAAAAACATAGATAACGCCAACCCCGTAGAATTGTGTACCGAACCGGCAAATGCCGTCGGTGAAGAAAGTTCATCTCCATCATCTAAAATACTGTCCATAAATTTGCACGTATTCTCTAAAGAACCGGCGCCAACAGCAACGCTCAGCCCCATATTTTTGAAAATATCCAAAGGTATTTGCGCTTGCTCTAAAGCCTGGTAAGAACAAAATAATACATTTTTGGCTATACTTTCCATTCTGCGTAATCGGCGGCCTTCCACATACTTGGCAAATTGATCAAGCGGGACGTCGCCATTGTAAGCAGAAAATCCATTGATATAAAATTTAGTTTTCATAATCAGCAGCCCCAATGATTATTGCAGCATTACACCCGCCAAAAGCAAGAGAGGTAGATACTGCCGCTTTTTTTTGAACCGGTTTAACGTCAGTAGTCGGGCAAATTCCAATTTTTTCATCTAATTGTGTAAATCCAAATGTAGCCGGTAATGTATGGTGATTTAAAGCAGACAAGGTTAAAACAGCCTCTATAGCACCAGCCGCACCAAGCGTATGCCCCGTTACGCCTTTAGAACCCCATATCGGTATGCCGGGTAACAAGGCTTTAAAAGCTTCCGATTCAGCGGCATCATTCGCTTGGCTGGCCGTTCCATGCGCGTTGACAAAGGCTAACTCGGTCGCTGGGAGATTGGCTTCTTTTAAAGCAAAAGAAATGGCCCTTTTAAGTCCTTTTGCCGCCGGATCCGGAGCCGTTGGGTGATAAGCATCACAAGCATTTCCATAGCCCAATATATACCCAGTAGGATGTAACTCATATTCCTTTGCCAATTCCCGGCTTACTACCAACAGCGCCGCTGCTCCCTCGCCGATATTGATACCATTACGGTTTTTAGAAAAAGGACAACAACGCTCTTTAGAAGCAATCAGCAACCGGATAAATCCGTCATAAGGAATTAAATTGATTTCGTCCGTTCCGCCACAAAGCACGGCATCACACAGGCCCCGTTCAATCCAATTGTGAGCAAGGCCAATCGCATCCGTACCACTGGCACAGGCCGTAACAATCGTTTGAAAGGGCCCGGTAAAATTGAAATAGCGGCTTATGGCTTGCGCGGTGGAAGAAGCGAAATAATGAGCTAGCTCCTTCGCATCGTTTGGTTGGGGGGTATTTTTACGCCAATTTTCATATATCTCTAAACAATGAAACGAAGCATCTACCGACGTTCCCACAATCACACCGACTCGCTTGTTGCACAAAGAGGAGGGATTTAAATTGGCTTTAGCGAACGCTTCCTTTGCGGCCGTTAAAAAGAAGTGCAAACTTAAACTTTGATCTGTTGGGCAAGAAGAAACTAACGTATCATCCATCAAAAATACAGGATACCGATCCGCATACGCACTTTGCACCCGGTGGGAAGGAAACGCAAAACGAGCCTTTCCCACAAGGGCATTTGCAAAACATTCTTCTTGCGTATTACCGCAAGCACAGACACAACCGCTTGCAGCAATGATACTTCTCGTTACCACCATTATTTTTTCCGATTTTTTTCTACGTATGCGGCCAAAGCACCCAAGTTTTTAAAAATCTCACGGCCTTGCTGCATATTTTCAATCGTAATACCGTATTTTTTTTGCAAAAGCATAATAAGCTCAACGGCATCTAAACTATCTAATCCAATGCCTTGTTCGCCGAAAATAGCATCTTCTGCACCAAATTTTGATAAATCTGCTCCACCTAAATCAATCCCAGCGGAAATCATCTCTTTAATTTCTTCAATTGTCTGTTGCATGGGGTTCACTCCATAAATCAAAATAATTAAAAAACTGATACGGATATTGTATACAAAAAGAAGCTAATGCGTCTACAAATTGTTGCGCATATTTCACATAATTTGTTTTAATTGGGCCTTCGTCTAAAACCTGTAGAGTAAGTTTCGTACAAGAGGCAAATTTTCCACGCTCTAACCAAGGGAAAAACATTACCACAATGGGGGCTCCCGTTATAGCAGATAAACGATAAAAACTATAAGGAACTTGAATCGTACCTCCTAAAAATTGTACCGGCACCGCATTTTTTCCCGCTCCAAATACGCGGTCACCCATGGCGCAAATTATTTCTCCGCGTTGCAAGGCACTTATCATTTCCACCACCCCACCTAAAGGGCCGGATGGATCAATAAAACTAAAAGAGGGCGCCAAACGCCCATGCCCGGATACTGTTTTATCGTGGTCTTTTGGATTTCGGTAATAAACTACTTGTTTTTTACCCGGTAAAAATTGCATTAAATTTACCGCCATTTGCCAACAACCTACGTGAGCCGAAAGCAAGATAAGGCCTTTTTTTTGTGCTAAAAGACGTTGGCAAAGTTCTCTTTCTTCTTTTGTAGAAGATACTTGCACTGTTCCTAAAATACCTAAAGCAGCTCTATCAACCAAAGTACGGGCAAAGGTTAAATTTAAGCGATAAGTATGTTTAAAAAAGCTCCAGCAATTTGTGGGAGAAAACCGCCGCATTATATACGCCCGTGATTTTGCACGCACCGACGGTAAAAATGTATAAACAAGCACCAGTGGATATAAAAATAAATACGCAAGGCTACGCCCGCCAATAAAAATAAGTCCGTATATAAAAGCGTGTCGCCATTTCCCAGCCAAACTGCGCCCTGTCTGTTCACGAGTGTTTTGCATGCAACCTTCCTGTAATCAATTTACTGATTATCCATACGATCATAAACGCAAGTAGCCCTAAAACGGGTGCTACTATCACTGACCCCAACACCCATTCCCACACACGGCTTAGAAATTGCCGTCCCAACGTCGTTAAATTAAACTCCGTTAAAAAATGGCCATGACGTAGAAAAAAACCTACTTCAATGCAAAGTGCCGGGATAATAGGGCCAATGCATAATTTTTCAAACGAAATTGCAAGTAATCTATTTAAGTTAAACCAACCCGCCCCACCAAAAAGCATTACTTGACGAATCCCGGGCAAAGCAATACTTCCGCAAAACATACCCCAAGCCGCCGAAATGCCATTTTTAGCCGCGCTTCCCGGTTTCCTTAGATTTTCCAGCATGGCTTCCCAATATCCCACTTTAGCTATTTTTTTACCTTTAATGGTATATTGCCGGTGTGGAATCGGCAACATGGAACGAATTGTAAGATATGTATTTAGCAAAGTTAAACTTAAATTATCTTTTAGCTTACTAAAATGGGAAATTCGGTTTTTGCTGTACACTACTGAAATTTCTTTCTCCCGCACCTCAAACCCGGCCCATAAAGCCTTTACCACTACTTCTACTTCAAACGCGTAACGTTTGCACCACAAAGGAAGTGCTAGCAACAAATCTACGGGATAAATACGGTAACCGCTTTGTACGTCAGTCACTTTTTTCCCGGTTTGGATATGTACCCAAAAACCGCCAAAAGACCGTCCGAAACGGGAAGAAAATGGA
>CACZKQ010000085.1 GCA_902781765.1 uncultured Elusimicrobium sp.
TACGGAGGCCATGGTGGCGATTCGAGCAATCAATGATGCAACCTATGCTTACGCGGCCGGACGGGTAGGGGCGAGAGCTTGTCCGGACAGTTTTAAAAAATTGATTGTTTCTGTACCGGGCACTTTGACCAACGATACCACATTACAATCTAAGGATTTTGTTTATGAGCTGGGTAAAGCAACTAATGCACAAATCCCCGGCACCAATTGCGCAGGTGTTGTTGCTACGCGGAATGCAGGTGAAAAGTTTGATTATAAACTATGGAATCCATATATTGCGGGGACTTCGGGTAAAGGATCTTCCTTGGCATGCACCGGTTCGGCCGGTAAAGGGAAAGAAATTTGTGAGTCCTTGCAAATTTACGTTGCTTCAGCGCCTTATTAAATTGCCAAAGAGCCCGTTTTTACGAACGGGCTTTTTTCTTGCTATAATATCCCTATGACGAAAAATGAAGCGGCATTTGTGGTATGTACGAATCGCAAAGCCTATCATGACTATTTTATAGAAGATACCTATGAAGCAGGTTTACAGCTACTAGGAGCGGAAGTAAAATCGGTCCGCCAAAAAGAGCTGAGCTTAGAGGGCAGCTTTGTACGTATAGAAAATGGACAAGGATACGTGTACCACATGCACGTAAAACCGTATAAGTTTAATTCGCTCACCGAGCCGGATCCTATCCGGGTTCGCCGCTTGCTTTTGAATAAAAAAGAGCTTCGTAAATTGGCGGCAAAGGCGGATATTAAAGGATATGCTTTAATTCCGGTGGAAGTTTATTTTAAAAAAGGATGGGCAAAACTAAAAGTAGCTCTTGCGAAAGGGAAACATGTAGCAGATAAGCGGGAAACACTCAAAAAACGAGATTTAAACCGCGAAATGGAGCAGAACTTCCGTAATAAAATCCGCTTCTAAAATTTGCTGGATTTTTAGAAGGAAATTTTCTACAATATATTCACTTGGGCGGGTGGCGGAATTGGCAGACGCGTACGGCTCAGGACCGTATGGACGAAAGTCCTTAAGGGTTCAAGTCCCTTTCCGCCCATTTCTTTTTTTTGGTTTAGATACATGAAGAGGTATGACTACTATCGGCCGTCAACAGTGTCCTTAGGTAAAAAAAGGCGTGTTGTCCGTTGTCAAAAAGGGTCATCCTTTTTTTTACGCCTTTTCGTATTACTATTACTGTTGGCTGTTCTTGTAGGTGCTGGTTTTGCCGTATCAAAGGGATATCAGTTGTTGGTCAATGCCAAATTAACCGATTGGAAAGCGAAAGAAATAGTGGTTACAGGGGTAACCGGCGATTTTTATAAATATATCTTCGCCTTGGCAGAACCTTGGAAGGGGAAACCGTTTTCGGTGAAAGATGCCGTTTCGTTACGCGACGTGATTTTAACCAAATACCCCATGCTTAAAAATGTTTCTGTAAAAAGAGGGCTTATTAAAGGAGTTTTGACTGTTTCGGTGGAACGGCGCAAACCGGTTGCTAAATTTGTGATGCCGGATCAGACCCTTAAATACATCGACGGGGATAGTATGATTTATACAGACCCCAATCCGGATACCTTGCAGCCGGTTCCTTCCATTGAGCTGGAAGGGGAAATCCCGGAGCGGCTTAGCCCGGAGTTGGTGGATCTGGTGGAGAGTACCTTAAAGTTAAAACGTGATTTGGAATTTTCGACCTTGCAAATGAATTTGACGAATAATACCATAAAATTGATTACTCCCGACGGAAGTATTGTGGATTTTGGCCCAGTCTTAGATTTAAAAAAGAAAGCATTTCGTGCGGCACAAATTATGGCTTTGTCCAGGGAAAAATATGCCCGGCCTTTAATGCTTAATTTTCAATTTTTTGATGAGGGAAAGATTTTTTTGACACCGGCCAAAGGGCAAGCCGGTGCTAAAAAGTAGGTGAATTTAAAAATTAGTAGCGCGAAGGCTTATTAAATATTATAATACATACATAGATTTTATCAGGCGGTTTTTTATGGGAAAAACAAATTTAATTGCAGGTTTAGATGTTGGTAGTGGTAAGATGACGTGTATTGCCGCTTCCCATGATGCGGAAACTAATACGTTGAAAGTTCGTGCCGGGCGTAGTGTTCCTTGTCGCGGAATACGGGGCGGCATGGTGGCTGATATTCGTGAAACGTCAGCAGCTGTAACGCATATTTTAGGTAGTATAGAGCGTGAATGTAATCAGGAAATCAGCAATTTGTTTGTAGGTGTTCGTGGAGCTCATTTGGAATCTTTTAGCAATCATGGTACCTACAATATTTCGCGCATGGATAAAGAAATTACTCAGGCAGATATGAATTTGGCGATTGAAAATGCCAAAGCGATGCCGATTAAAAATGATAACGAAATTATCAACGTGCTTACACAAGGTTTTTCCATTGATAAACAACGCGGTATTACGAATCCAGAAGGGATGGAAGGTTCCCTCTTGGAAGTGGATGTACATATCACCACCGGTTCTTCTACTCACATTAACAATTTAGCAAAAGCCATTCAGCGGCCCGGTTATAAAATTGACGGTACTTTTTATGGACTTGTACCGCTGGCTGATACCGTGCTGACACAGGAAGAAAAAGATATTGGTGCTTTGATTTTAGATCTTGGCGGAGAAACTATGTCTGTCGGTATCTATATCGATGGTATTTTGAAATTTTCGCGCGATATTCCGTACGGTTGTGATTTGATTACAAGTGATTTGTCGCGTTTACTGCATACTTCACGTCAAAACGCTAAGGAAATTAAAGAAAAATATGGCGTTTCCTTCCCTACTTTTTTAGACGAGGAAGGAGAAATCCCGGTGCCTTCTTTAGATGGCAGAAGTACACACAACATTAAAAAAAGCTATGTACTAGATATCATTCAGCCGCGCGTGGAAGAACTGATTGAACAAGTGGCGCGGTGTGTGGAAACGTCGGGCTATAAAGATTTTCCGGTCGTCGGTGTTGTTACCGGTGGAGGTTCGCTGATGCCGGGGATTACGGACCATTGTGTAAATATTTTAGGTTTGAAAGAAGTCCGTCGCGGTATTGTGCAACGCGATTTGATTACCAGTGATGATGAATTTTTTGATCCGCAGTACAGCACAGCCATGGCCTTAACCTTATACGCGTTAGATGGTGGCGTATACGAAGAATATAACGGCGGCAACTACGAGAAACGTGGTTCTTTGTTCGGTAAATTAGGCAAATGGCTTAAGGGTGTTGATATCTTTGGCGGTTGAGGAATTTATGACGAGAGATTTATTTATGCCGGCCTCTTCGTTTGAAACGAAAAAGGCCAAAATTAAAGTGATTGGAGTCGGTGGTGGCGGTGGTAATGCAATTAACCACATGGTGAACTCCGGCTTAAAGGATGTAGATTTTATTGCTGTCAATACTGACGCGCAGGATTTACGACGCAATCAAGCACCCTATTTGGTACAAGTTGGTGAAAAAATTACCAAAGGGCTTGGTGTGGGCGGAGACCCGGAAAAGGGAAAGCGTGCCGCCGAAGAATCTAAAGAAAAATTGAAACTCATTATCGGCCAATGTGATTTACTATTTATTACGGCCGGAATGGGAGGCGGAACCGGGACGGGTGTGGCGCCCTATTTAGCAAAGCTTGCCAAAGAAATCTACAAAGATGATTTGCTGGTTTTGGGTGTCGTAACGCGTCCGTTTAATTTTGAAGGTTATGTGCGCGAGAAACAGGCAGACGAAGGCATCAAAGAAATGTCTAAGTATGTAGATTCCATGATTATCGTCCCAAACGAAAAACTGTTTGCCAACATTGACCCGGAAACTTCTTCGCGAGATGCCTTCCAAATGGTAGATGAAGTGCTTTTGCAAGCGGTCAAAGGGATTTCCGAAGTTATCACGCAACCGGGTGAAGTAAATATTGATTTTAACGACGTGCGTAAAGTGATGTGTCATTCCCAAAAATCACTGATTGGTATTGGGGAAGCAAGCGGTGCCGGCCGTCATTTGGCGGCGGTCAAGAAAGCAATTTCTTCTCCTTTATTGGAAAATGCCGATATTCGCGGGGCCAAAGGGTTTATTGTTCACTTTTCCGCGGAAGAAAATTTAACACTATTAGAACAGGGCGAAGTGATGAATTTGATTCGCCAGTATGCCAGTAATGATTCTATCATTATGTTTGGATATACGTATGATTCTACACTTAACGGTACTTTTAAAGTAACCGTGATTGCAACGGGATTTAGTGCGGAAAAAGCGAATATGTTTTCGGCAAGAAGGCCGTTAACAAGTGTTTCGCCTATGGCTTCTTCAATTCCCGCTAGTAAACCGGCCGTAACAGATGTATTTGCCTCTTTTGAAAAGGCACGACCGGCAGAGACGGAAGATTCTATGATGATTCCGGCGTTTTTGCGCCGTAAAAAAAATAATCGGTTATAGGAGGCTAGTATGCCAGTAGGATTGCAAAGTTTACTTAGAACGGTAGTAGATAATAAGGCAAGTGGATTACATATTCGCGGAAACTCCAACGCATACGTCCGGTTGAACGGGCAAATGAAGCCGATTGATGATTCTTTCGTTTCCAATGACGAAGCTAAAAAAATGGCGTATGCTTGTATGGGCGATCGCGAACGAAAAATTTTTGAACAATACAGCACGGTAGACTTTTCATTGGATGCAAAATCCTACGGGCGCTTCCGTTTTAACGTGTTCCGTCAAATGGGAAAAATTTGTATGGCGATTCGTCATATTCCGTTAAAAATTCCTACCTTTGAAGAATTTCACCTGCCGGGCGATATTTTACGTAAAATGGCGGAGTCGCGCCGGGGACTTATTTTAGTTACTGGGATGACGGGGTCCGGTAAAACTTCCACGCTAGCCGCCATGATTGACCACATCAACCAAACGCGTGCCGGGCACATTTTAACTATTGAAGATCCTATTGAGTTTATTCATACAGATACCCGTTGTATCATTAGCCAACTGGAACTGGGGGTAGATACCCCTTCTTATACAGGGGCTTTACGTGCGGCTATGCGTCAAGATCCGGATGTTATTTTGATCGGGGAGCTGCGCGATGCGGAAGTAATGCAAGCAGCTATTGCGGCTGCTGAAACGGGGCAGTTGGTACTGGGAACTATGCATACGGTAAATGTCGTACAGACTTTGGCTCGTATTGTAGATGCTTACCCGGTAGAACAACATGAGCAAATTCGTTTGCAACTTTCCGAGCTTATTAAAGGAATCGTTTGTCAGCGGTTATTGCCAACCATTAAACCGGGTATGCGGCCTGCTATGGAAATTTTGGTTTCCACTCCGCAGATTCGCAAATTGATTATGGAAAATAAAACCGGGGATTTGGTAAAAGCGATGCAAAACGGAGAATTTTACGGCATGAATACGTTTGACCAATCGCTTGCCCACTTATATCGTGAAGGCGCGATTGATATGGAAACGGCTCAAGCGGCCGCTACCAGCCCGGATGCAATTATGCTTGCTGTTCGTGGTGTCACAGATGCTATGTCGGCGGTACAACAATGAGAGCAAAAGGACTTTTGATTGCTATGGACGGTCCAGCCGGTACTGGGAAAACATCGGTAGGAAAAGCATTGGCGGCTAAGTTGGGTTACGGCTTTTTAAGTACGGGTGAGATGTATCGTGCGCTTGCTTATAAAGTATTTGAGAAAAAAATTGAGCCGGAAGATCATGATGCCGTTTTAGCAGCAGCGCGTGAACTTCGGTTTACGTTTGCACGTCAAGCGGATGCGTCGCTCAAAATGTTTGTAGACGGTGAATTCCTGGGGCCGAAATTGCACTTAGAAGAAGTTGGCAATGTGGCTAGCCGTGTTTCCACTAACGCCGAAGCGCGTCGCGTGCTTACCGAAAAAATGCGCGAAGTGGGTGAAAATGGTGGAATTGTGATGGAAGGACGCGATGTGGGAACGGTAGTA
>CACZKQ010000086.1 GCA_902781765.1 uncultured Elusimicrobium sp.
CTAATGAGGCCGCTTTTAAAGCAGCCGGATAACCGGCCGGGCCGCCGCCAATCACAACTATTTTCTTCATACATTTCTCCCGGGAAAGATTATATCTATTTTACCATTAAAAATAGTAGAATAGATGATATTCATTCAAGGTAGTAGCTATGAAACAACTTCCAAATGGGGACTTTAATTTTTACGGTAGCTTAAATAAAAGTATGCTTTTTTGCTTAATCATTATCAGCGGGCCGGTACTATGTTTCTTGGCTTTTGCGGCAGTTGTTTGGCATACGGTAGATATTTTTCTTGTCTTAGTAACAATTGCCTTACTCGTTTTTATTTTTGGTGTTTCTTATTTATTGGTACGCAAAATGGACATTCCGCCCAGCATCGTCGTACACAACGATTCATTGGAATATCGTAACAAATACGGTGGGCACTTCCTACCGTTGCAACAATTTGCCGGTTTTACAACAACCCCAAAACGTTTTCTAAGCCTGCAGGCACTCATTTTTATTACCCACAATTTTCATAAAAAATATACGCCCTGCTTACTTTGTTTATTCTCTGAGGACGAAAAAAGAGCGCTATTTGATGTTTTGCAAGCAAAAGGATTAACTTATTTCCCACCCGAAAGTAAATTTACGAAAAAATAGAAAAATTTATGGTAAAAACGACTCCTCCCCAAGCCGGACACCGCGCGCGGTTGCGCAAAAAATTTTTAACAGTTGGTTTAGATTCGTTGCTAGACCATGAAGTGCTTGAACTATTGCTTACGTATTCCATCCCGCGAAAGGACACCAAACCCATCGCTTGGAAATTACTTGAAAATTTCGGCTCGCTGGCCAATGTATTAGATGCTCAACCTAAAGAACTGTTACGAATTGAAGGGATAGGCACCCAAACAGCTACGCTTATTCCTTTTGTAAGGGCTCTTTTAAAACGGTATATGTTTTGTGAGATTTCCAGCCGGCCCGTTGGCTCTACCCCGGAAGCAGTAATGAATTATTGCCAAGCTTCTTTATCCGACAAAAAGGAAGAATTCTTGCAAATTTTATTTTTATCTTCCCGGCATACAATTACCGGCTCTAAAATTATTTCCACAGGCCACCGCGACAAAGTGGAAATTGCTCCCAGAGATATTATCGGCGAAGCATTAACTGCCAAAGCCGAGCATATTATCTTAGTTCACAATCATCCGTCCGGTGCGCCCGAACCTTCTCCGGAAGATATTAAATTCACGAATGCTTTAGAAGAAGCGGCTTTCTTTATGGGGCTTGGGCTTGCGGATCATATCATTGTAGGCAAAGGAAAAATATTTAGTTTCCGGGCGCACAATTTGTTGTAACTACTCACGCGAAAAGGTATATGCCAACACCGCTTTGGCACCGGCTTGTTTAAGTGCCACAGCGCAGCCTTCCAAGGTTGCTCCCGTAGTAGCCACATCATCTATTAACAAAACGGTTTTTCCTTTAATGTTCCTAGGATAACGGCAAGAAAAAGCTCCTACCATATTCTGGAGTCTTCCTTGGCGGCCCAGCGTAGTTTGGCTAACTGTATCGCGGGAGCGTACCAGCGAACTTGTATCTAACGGGAGTCCCAATTCCCGCGCAAAAGTGCGTGCTAATAGTTCGCTTTGATTATAACCGCGGGTCCGTTTCTTTTTAAGATGAAGCGGAACCGGAATAATCACTTCCGCACTAGCCAATTCCGGGAAAAGGGCAAATTTTTGTAACAACAAGTGTCCCATATTTTTTGCTAAGTAATCCGCCTGCTCATATTTAAGTGCATGCACAAGTGCGCGCGAAACGGTATTAAAAATAAATGCAGAACGAATTATTTTACAACGATATTTTTCCCCCTTACTTCCGCGGCACGCATAACAATGAGCTCCCCCGCTTTTAAGCACTACTCCGCAACGATGACAAATATGCGGCCCCGGAGTTTTAAGCCCTTTTTCACAAGTAGTACACAAAAACGAGCCGGCTTGTGCAGGTAAATCACATCCGCAACTAACACATGTCTTTGGAAAGAAAAAGTGTAACAAATAGCTTTTTACCAGCTGCGTAAGTCCATTTATTTTCATACCTTTAAAATTGCACGGTTACGTTGGCAGCTACATTGTATGCGGTGTAATCTTCTGTTTTCACGTAGGCATGATCTAGCATGGTAAATCCGCCGGAAAGCGTAAAACGCAAGTTGCGCGAAAATTCGTAATCAAGAGAAGTCGTTGCATCAAACATCTTATAATTCTCTTTTACCTCCACCGGAGAGCGTTTATCTTTATAACTAAATGTGGTGTTCCAAATTACGCGGTTAGTGGCCGAATAAATACGGTTCACAAAAGGAAGTTTAATGCCATGCGGTAAGTTAAAATCCCACCGCAAATTAAGACTGGGAATTGTTTCTTTAGAACTTTCACTGATTTTACCGTTAACCACCCATTTATCAAAGGAGTTATGAACAATTTTGGGAGTTACACGCAGTGACTTGATGTAGAATGAAGTCTGTGCGGAAAATGTATTTTCTGCAATACGTTCCAAACTGACGCGCTGGCGCAAATCGGTCTTATCGGACTTTTTATGCGTATAATTAAACACCGTATCAAAATAATTAAATAACATAAAGCGCAAATCACTTCCATATTGCGTAGTGTCTTGTTTATCACTGCCTTTATTTTCTTGTTCAATACGGCTATAACGTAATTTCAAATTGGAAGCATTAAACCAACGGCCGGCATAGAAGAATTTTTCCAAATCTGAAATAGAAAAAGTTAAATCAGGCAGCGTGGTGCTTGTGGAATCATATTCTGTTCCGGTCTGATTGTTTGTTTGGAATGTTTTGCTTAAATTGTTAATAAGCGAAATTGTTTGCAACGGAGCCGAAATTCCCGATAATTCGTACTTGGCCATCGGGTTCCACCGCTGCGTGGAGGTAAACGTGTCACGTAACGTACGCGTTTTTAAATAACCGTAGCGGCCGACATCTTTAAGTGAATGGCGAATCCATAATTCTTTACGCGAATCAAACCCGTTATCTACATCTGCCCACGAATCGGCATCCTGTAAACGATAGCCGGACGAAACAACTAATGTACTAAACAATTTACTCTTAGGAAGCATGTCATTTCCGTTAAGCGTCAGCGAAACACTTCCATCGGCACTGCGGTTGATTGTTTTTACCTGCCCAACTCCCACCTCTGCACTTTCCCCGGCAGTTTTAATTGTTTTTGCGCTTAAGTTGTTACTTTCTACCGTGTTAATGGTATAGCTAGCAGACGGAGCCAACCACTTGGCAATTTTCCAAGTAGAATTAAAACCCGTATTTTGAGTCATACCCTTATCGTAGTGTATTTGTTCGTTGGAAAGGGCTTCGTAGCGGGCCCGGTCTTCCGTACTTTTACGCAAACTGTAATTAGGTGTGATGTAAAACGATTGGGTAGGCTGATACGTAAATTTCACATTCATTTTATGCGTATCCTCGTCCGTATTATACGTAGAAGCCGAGTGTTTGGAAACATCATATTCCACAGATGATTTGGTAATGTAATATCCGGCAGAAATATTTTTAAAAGATTTGGTGGAATGGGAAACAGTGGCTCCATACGTGTGTGTGTCATCTTTACGTTTCATTAGATCGTAATCCACTTGGTCTAGCGTATATTCCAAACCGATTTTCGGTAAATGCTCTTTAATAAAATCCCCGCGCACCGTGGCATTTTGACGCTCTACGCGGCCCTTATCCAGTAAGCTAATGGTGTTATAGTCCGTTGTGTCTGTAATAAGCGGAGTAGTTACTGTACTCCGTGACAAATTCGCTTGCATGGGAAATTCTTTAATGCGGTCTATTTTCACAAAATATTCTTCTTGGGTGGTTTCTTGTTGTTTAGAAACGGTAAGCGGAGTTTCAAAGTTACCGTCTTGATGTTTATACTTTGCTCCGGCGCTTCCCCAACCATCCAATTTCACCACAACATCACCCTTATACGCATCCCCTTTAAGTGTAATTGCATCTGCCAAGTGAATGACGTTCAGCCACACTTTACTATTTGTAGCGGTATTTTCCGCCCCGGCCATAATCAAACTGACCTCGCGGAAATTTAAAAGCCCGTTGGGTGCGCGGACATTTTCAACCGTTACGCCGTAAGAAGCATCAGATACGTTAACAAACGTATCCGTAAGTCCATCTCCGTTACCGTCTATCATCTTAACGGAAATCAACCGCCAACCGTTAAAAGAGGCTGTTAAAGGCACGTTGATTTTATCGTAATTTTTTTCGGTTCCTACTTTAAGGAAAAAATTACCATTTTCCGTTCCGTCGTTATATAGCAAGAAACGAAATTCCCGGTGTTGTGAAAAATCCATACTCTTAAAATTGCGTGTGGTATAACAGACATCTTCCGTACAGCCGGCATGCAAGGTAAGTTGCAAGGATTGGTCTAATGCGTTAGCACTATCCATGGCACTGCGGTAATTACCAATAGACCCATACAAATAGTTAAAGACACGAAAACCATCTCCCGTCCGGTCATCAAAAATTGGTTTGTAGTTGACGGGGTCTTCCACATTGTTAATACCGGAGATAGAAAATTGGCTGGAAGCGGTGGTATCTACTACTTTCCACGAAGTCCCCGACAACCCCACATTGGCAATTTTAATTTGCCCTTTGTTCTTGGTGCCTTTTTTTAACGTAATACGCAAATGACGCACGGCCGTCCATTCCTTTTTATCTGTAATGACAAGCGGTTGGGAATAGGTCTGCCAACGCGGATCTTGCCCCGGTTTTTCCTGATCGCCGGTTCGTTCAATCGTCGTTCCTTCAAACCCAAAATTCCCCCCTGTCGGGATTTCCTCCACATCAAATTTTCCGTTTCCGTTCAAATCTTGCGTATCAATACGTCCGTTGGGTTGAGATTCTGGATTATAGACGTTATTTACAAACGGATTATACCGTTGTTCGCTACCGTCCGGATTTTGGTAAAGCCAACCAATATCTTCATTGGGCGCTAACGTATTGCGGCAAGAAATATCTTCCGTTTTAGGCACATTCGTTCCGCACAGGGTATTCATACCGCCGGAATTATCAGAATCTTCGTTAATGTTACCAAACGTAACGTTCACGTCCGGTCCACCCTCTTCCCCCAACATCGTTAAGTTAAATGAATTTTTAGACGATAAATCCAGTCCACTACTACTTAACGGATAAACGATAGACACTTCGTCGCGTCCGTCCCAGTCAATTCCTTTTGTAAAATCGTAGTTGATGACTAAAACTTGTTGTTTATCGTCGCGGTTGGCAATGGCGTTTGGGTTAATTTCCAACGCCGGGAGTTCTTGCGTATCCCAAGAAATTGCATCTAGAAAGTTGGGCTTATGGTTTGGGTTAGAAGCAAGAATCCAGTCGTAAAACACGCGCGAGCCGGACACTTGTTCGGTCGTTTCGTTCATACTATCAATCATGGCATAACCGAACATATTTTGCTTTTTCTCGCTACGGGCCACTTCCGCGCTAAAATCTACCGATAACGGTTGGGCGAGCTTAATATCACGTCCGCTCACATCAGCGCCATAGACGGTTATTTCTTTGCTATACGCCCCGATTTGCGGTACGGTCTTAGGTTTTTCGCCCCCTTCACGAAGCATGGTCGCACCCATGACGATTTTATCAAACAGTTTATAATCCAATCGTCCGCCCACTACCGTACTGTTACCGCTACTGCCGTTGACGGTATCATATGTGATATCAATAACGGAATTTTCCGTAATCATATCGCCTTTGTAAAAAGTGATAAATCCGGACGTATAGTCAATATAATAATCATTATTACGTGCAAGCGGGCGTCCGTTAAGTTTAACAAGTTCGGAGTGAATAACCATATCAG
>CACZKQ010000087.1 GCA_902781765.1 uncultured Elusimicrobium sp.
CCGGCGACTTGTTTGCAAACATATTTACACATATGCAGAAGCCAGCCCGTATCTCTGGGAGTGAGGTTAAGATCAGTTTCCCAGTTTACTTTTTGTACATAGGTAAGGAATTCACTCTGCATCTTCTTAAAGAAAGTTTCATCAATTTCTGTAAGATTTAGAGAGTCAATATCTTGGACGACCACGCCTGTCGAGAAGATATCTGTTGTATCGGCATCTTCTTCAAATTCATCATCGGCACCGTTATTATTTTCATCACCCTCACCATCGTCCGTCGTGTCAGCCAAGTTAGGGGTATTATCATTTCCGGAGGATGGTTCCTCGTCGTAATCGTCACATATAGTCTGCCTCATATTAAAGTATCTGCCATTTGAAATAGTAGCAGCACTAAGAGGAATTGTACAACAACTTACAAATACCAACAACAGCAGTAGTAATTTTTTCATAACCACCTTCACTAGTAATTTAATGAACGTATATTTTATATTATAAATTTAGTTGACTATAAAATAAATAGGTCCTAAGACCCAAACCTGGGGGAAAAAAGACCCAGATCTTTTGTACCCACCATGCCAAGTGTTTTGTTTCTTCAACGCAGATTAGGGTTATTTTATTTATACGCAAACCAAGCAATTCACTTGCTTCCGTACCAATAAAAAACACCCTCGCGGGTGTTTTAAATGGTGGACCGGAAGGGACTCGAACCCCTGACCTCCTGCGTGTAAAGCAGGCGCTCTACCAACTAAGCTACCGATCCGTAAAGCGATACTTTATTATAACAAATTGACTGCAAAGACTCAACTATTTTTCGCTTTTCCCATCACAGCTTTTACAATGACATTCTTCGGGAATTTGTGGAGTCGTCCGGGCCCACTCATCTTCTTCCGGCCCCCATTTGGCTCGTACACCTTCCGGAATTTTATAGAGTAGACTGGTACATTTTGCACTTACGGTTCCATCAGGAAGAAGAATTTCGCCTTCCACTTGCGCTCTTCCATGACCGCCTTTAATCAAGCGGCCCACTGCTTTAAGGGGGGTATTGGTGGGGGTATTATGTTTGTATACTACTTCCATTTTTAAGGTAACCATTAAATTATTAAAATCATTATCTAATAGGACGGCGCGACCGGAGGTTTCATCTAAAATCGTAGCGATAATGCCTCCATGCACTGTGCCGGGGTAGGAGCAATAATTATCTCCAAGTGTAAAAGTTGTTTCAACTTTTTTTTCGTCGTAATTGTTATACCATTCTAAATGCAGGCCAAAAGGATTATTCTTACCGCAAGCAAAACAATTTAAAGATGTCGGTTGACGTAATTTTTTCATAATTTTCTCCTCACCCTATTATACTTTTTTGCTAAACTAATCGTATGAAGAATTTAGAAACAGAATTTAAATGGAATGCCCAAACGCCGCGTGCTTTTATGTGTATGTTGCGGGCAGTAAAAAAGAATTGTTCCAGTGGTGTTATTTCGGCCTCAAAAGTATTGCAAATTACAGATGTTTATTTGGACCATGCGGATGGCACTTTTGAAAAAGAGCAGTTAGCTTTTCGTGTTCGCCATTATGGAAAAGTATGGGAAGCCACTTTTAAAACACGTACCCACCTTATCAATGGAAAAGCCGTACGGCGCGAAGAAACACAACCTCTTTTGGCTGTGAGCAGTTTACATCAGGCTCTTGCTAAATTAAGCAAGCAAAAAGTATGGAAAACAATACCGACGCAAGAATTAGTACCTCTGTTTACCATTCGTAATAAACGTCGTATCCGAGAAATTTTAACGAAACATTTTTTAGCGGAACTTGCCTTTGATACCTGTTTGATTAAAGCAGGGGAAAAGCAAATGCAATTTAAAGAAATAGAATTGGAATTAAAACGAGGTTCTAACGCTGAATTTGAGAAATTTGTTGCTAAGATAACTGCGGATAGCAAATTAACATATGCAAGAAAATCAAAAGTGAAAACAGCGCTTGGACTACTTAACGGGACGGTGCAGTAATGATCTATTGGGCTTTGTTATTTAATTTGATTATGCCCGGGGCCGGACAAATTTTTCTGGGGCAATTTGTTGAAGGCATTTTGTTTGGACTACTATTTTGTTTAGGACGTAGTGCCCTTCTACCATTAAGCTTGCGACTATTTAAAGTAAGTACGTTAAAACAAACTTTAAAAATTTTTTATGTGTGTAATTGGTGCTATATCTTACTAATTTTTATTTCTCTTTTTGCAGTGTTTTTTCAAAGAGCAGGTAGCGAAAAAAAATATTTTTTAGAAACTATTTTTTTTATAATTTCTGCGCGTTTAATTTACAAACAAACTTTTAATTCTTTTATTTTCACAACACTCAGCGGACGCAGCGGCGTGTGGAAAATTTTGCAAAATATTCGTAAATCTTCGTCTGAAAAAATAGAAAAATAAATTTAATTTTTTCTGTAACTGTTTCCTTGAAAAAAATATATTGCATTTTTTTAAGATTTGTGCTATGATTTTTATGAGGTTAAAACTAATTATCCTAGGAGAATAAAATGGCTGTTAAAAAAACTGTGAAAAAAGTAGCCGCTAAAAAACCGGCTAAAAAAGTAGCTGTAAAAAAAGCCGCCGTAAAAAAACCGGCTAAAAAAGCGTGTGCTAAAAAAGCTTGCGCAAAAAAAGCATGTGCTAAAAAAGCCTGCGCTAAAAAAGTAACCGTCAAAAAAGCTGCCGTAAAAAAACCGGCCGCTAAAAAACCGGTCAAAAAAGCCGCTCCTAAAAAACCGGCTAAAAAGGTAGCAAAGAAAAAATAATTTAGTACAAGAAACAAAAATCACCGCCCAGAATTAAATCCGGGCGGTGATTTTTTGAATTTAAATTCTTTTATTTAATCTTATAGAATTTTGCTACTTCGACCCATGCTTCTTCGGCCGTTTCTACTAGTTTAATATCTCTAGCATTTTGAGGATCAATTAGCCCATACGAGATGATTGCATCCAGATTAATCACTTTATTCCAAAATTCTTTACCAACGAGTACCACCGGAATTTTAGATTTTTTACCCGTTTGAAGAAGTGTTAAAATTTCAAAGAGTTCATCAAACGTTCCAAATCCACCCGGGAACACCACAATTGCTTGTGCGCGCATTACCAGATGTAATTTACGCATGGCAAAATAGTGGAAGAGAAATGCCAAATTATGCGAGATATATGGGTTAGGTCGTTGTTCATGTGGAAGTGTGATATTCATGCCGATACTGCGTCCGCCATTTTCGTACGCACCACGATTAGCCGCTTCCATAAGGCCGGGGCCTCCGCCGGTAACAATGGCAAAACGGTCGCCGGCGTGTTTAACAACTAATTTGCTAAATCGGCGGGCTTCCTCATAATAACGGCTAAGTTTTAATCGCCCTTTTGCCATTTCTAAATTAAGTTTTAACGCAGCATCTTTGGGATGTTTAGCAAGTTCTTTTTCTGCCTCTTTTACTTGAGCCTTTGCTTCGTGTTCTTCTCGCACGCGCGCACTACCAAAGCAGACAATCGTTTCCTTAATACCAAAGTGACGTAAATAAATTTCCGGTTTTAACACTTCTAATTCAATACGTACCGGGCGTAAATCTTCTTTTTTTAATAAATCAATATCTTCATATGCTTTGATATAAGATAAATCATGTTCAATATCTTCTATTTTTTTGTTCATAACGCGCCTCACTTATGTTTCCAATTTAAGATTGCTTTTGCAATTTCCGTTGCGTCTAAGTGTAACTTTTTATACAGCTGAGCCGATTTGGCGTGTTCCACAAATTCATCGCCGATTCCCAAACGCAGGAGTTTGAAGTCTGCTTGTTTGTCGGCCAAATACTCCGCAACGGCAGAACCGAAACCGCCGATGAGGATATTATCTTCTAGTGTAACTAACCGTGGAGAAATTTTCAAGGCCGAATCAATAAGTTTCGTGTCTAGCGGTTTGACGAAACGCATATTGATAACCCCATAATCAAGGTCTTTTTCGGCGAGTTTTTCGGCCGCTTCCAAAGCTGGATGTACGCGATTACCAATGGCTAAAATGGTGCCGTCTTTTCCTTTCTTGAGCCATTCTCCTTTACCAATGTCCAGTGCGTGGAGTTCTTCATCCATTTTGACGTTAAATCCAGCCCCGCGCGGATAGCGAAGTACGAACGGGGCATTACTGTCAAACGCAGTTTTTAACAGGTGTTGAAGTTCATTTTCATCGGCGGGAGCGGCGATAATTAAATTTGGAATTTCGCGCAGGAAACTTAAATCAAATACGCCATGATGCGTAGGCCCGTCCTCGCCGACCACTCCGGCGCGGTCTAATGCAAAAACAACGGGTAAATTTTGCAAGGCAATATCGTGCAAAATTTGGTCAAAGCAGCGTTGTGCAAATGTGGAATAAAGGGCAACTACCGGTTTTAAACCGTTGGCGGCCAGTCCGGCGGCAAACGTGGCGGCGTGTTCTTCGGCAATACCTACGTCAAAGTAGCGCGTTGGGAATTGGTCGCGAAATGTATCTAACCCGGTCCCTTCGGGCATAGCAGCTGTAATGGCGTTAATTTTTTCATCTTGTGCGGCTAATTTAAGTAACGCTTGCGAAAAAGCTTTAGTAAATGTAACCGTGTTTGATTTTCCGAGCGAGTCCCCCGTTTCTACATCAAAAATTCCAACGCCATGAAATTTAGTGGGTTTTTCTTCGGCGGGTTTATAGCCTTTTCCTTTTTTGGTAACGACGTGCAATAAAACGGGGCCTTTGACCTCTTTGACTGTTTCTAACACTTCAATCATGGCCTCAATATCATTTCCGTTTACAGGGCCTAAGTAACGAAAACCCATTTCCTCAAACAAAGTGCCTGGAAGTAAAATAGAACGTGCGCGTTTAGCCAGTTTGGCGGCATTGTTGCCCAGTTCATCAAAACGTTTTAAAAAGTTCGTAGTTTTTTCTTCGGCCAGTTGGACGTATTTGGCAGTTAACAATTTAGTAAGTGCTTTTCCTAACGCCCCCACGCGCTGGGAGATAAACATCTGGTTATCGTTTAAAATGACAAGCAAGTCCGAGCGTAATAAGCCTGCATTTTGGAGCGCCTCATAAGCCATGCCCCCGGTCAAACATCCGTCGCCAACCACCGCGATTACTTTAGAATTTTCTTTTTTTTGGTCGCGTGCAATTGCCATTCCAAGTGCGGCAGAAATTGCGGTAGAAGCATGCCCGACACCAAAAGTATCGTATTCGCTTTCGTGTCGTTTGGGGAATCCGCTAATGCCCCCTTGCGTGCGAATGGTGGCAAATTCCGCTTGCCGTCCGGTTAAAAGTTTGTGGGCGTACGCTTGATGTCCGGTATCAAAAACGATTTTATCTTCCGGCGTGTTAAACACGTAATGCAAGGCGGTAATGATTTCCACCGCGCCTAAACTGGAGCCCAAATGTCCGCCGTTTTTGCTAATGGTGTCAATAATCACTTGGCGTAGTTCTTCACACAGCGTAGGTAAATGTTCTTTTTTAATCAGCCGTAAATCTTTGGGGCTTTTGATACTGGGAAGTACTTTCATAAAAACCTCTAATTAGTACGTACGGGTTTTGAAAAATTCGGCCATTTCGTAGAGCGGCCAAAGGTTTTTCTTTTTGACGTTTTTAAGCGCATTTAATGCTTTTTGCGCGTTGGCAATTAACAGCTGTGCATGTTTGCGGCTGCCTTCCAAACCGTACAGGCTGACAAAGGTCAGCTTGCCGTTTTCTTTATCGCTGTTGGATTTGCCCAGTTGTTTGGCTGACGCGGTAACATCTAAAATATCGTCTACAATTT
>CACZKQ010000088.1 GCA_902781765.1 uncultured Elusimicrobium sp.
CGGCGAAAACGGAAACGGAATCATGTGGAGATGGATATACTGGCAGTAAGACGCGTACAGAAGTTTGTGATGAGGAAACTGGGCGGTGGACGTTTGATGGAGCGGAGTATGATACGAGTGGTTGTACTTTAACGTGTGATTTGTCTAAGGTGTGGAGTGCTAAGGAGCGTTGTGAAGACCCTCAGATTGTTCCAATTGGATTTTATGAAATACCAGGGGAGGGATTTGCGGATGTCAATTATACTACGCCGGGTACATGGAATATGGAGAAGTGCGATTGTGATTGCCCTCCTGGATATTATTTAGGCGCTGATGGCTCTTGTGTACGTAATTGTGAAGCTGGTGTTACGCAAGAGGTAGATAGACTTATAGAAAATTGTGAGGACGCAAACGGGGAAGGTGCTCTGTATACTCGCGGGACGTGGACGGAAGATGACTGTTCTTGTTCCTGCCCTCAAGGAAGCCGCAAAACTAATGACGGAAGATGTGTTGTGGAATGTAATAAGACAAGTCCGCAGTGGACCACAAAAGCGCAGAATTGCGAACAAGGAGATCAAAGTAATTCTTGGGTGGCTGGGAGTTGGAATGAACAAACGTGTCAATGCGATTGCCCTACAGGATCTAAATTAAATTCAGAGGGGGCTTGTATATCTTCTTGTGGTTCTGAGAAAGCACGTCGTGAATGTGCAACGCCTATCCCGTGGAGAACGGACTCCGTTCCTGGTTTTTTTAGTGATTACTATTGCCGCTGTGTATGTGATACAAATATTGGATTATATTACATTGATCTTCCAAACGGGAACGGGAACTTCCATTATTCTCCCTGTTTACGGCATAATTATTGCAATATGCAAGGAGCTGAAGAATATATGGAAACATGGAAAAAGAATTGTAGTTCTTCCTATGATCTCGGAAGAGCGGGTCGCTCGACGCCAGGCCGCTGGGATGAAGAAACATGTACATGTGATTGCCCACTAGATACTGTATGGGATGGGGCGCTAGATGATTTAAATATGTGGCGTGCAAATTTATGTATAATTCGAGAAGATAGGGCTCCATCTTCACATTATTGGGGTGATTGGTATGAGGGTTATGAGGTGCAAGAAAGAGAAGAGACTCCTACTAATCCAGAAGAGGGGATTGAAATGCCCTGATAAAGTTGTGTAGCTCTGTTGTTATAAAAACCCCGATTTTGTGATCGGGGTTTTTTGTCTAATCCTTGCCTCTTCTTAAAATTGTCGGAAAATTTTTACGACTGCTTTACTAAGTGCAAAAGCAGAAATAAACTTACTACCAGTATCAGCCCCAACAAGGCGGCAATAATTTCCCGGGGCTTTGGCCTTTTGGGGAGACTTTTTTTGGGTAACGTATTGAGATGGCGTTGATACGCCGTTGGTCCCCAGCAAAAAATAAGAGCACCCAGGAAACGTATACTGCCGGCTACCGGTAAAAAAATAGCGATTAGCCCGCCTAGCCAAAGCGTTCCCCACCAAGCTGCCGGCCACGCCACGGGTTTACGTAGATATTCACAAGTATGGTTGATAATATTGCCCAAGGTAAAAAAGGTGATTGGACTTGCTAAGGTGCGTACCAAAGGCCCGTACCGCAAAGGTGTGCCGTCTAACCGTTTAAAACCTTTTAAAATGGCTTTCCATTGTTGATAAATCCAATAAAACGCAAACGTGCCACCGCTTAGTACCGTTAATAAAAATAAGGTGGTGGAATGAATAAAATAGAAAGTATTACTAAGTCCTTTTGCTTTTAAGGTGGAGCGGCGTTTTTCGCGGTCTGCTTGGGAAGCATAGTTCCAACGTTTTATTCCCAAAACGTATCCCAGGTACAAAAAAGCAAGCACGGCAAACATTTCAATGAGTCGTTCCATGTATTTATTATAAAAATTTTAGAGCGGTTTTGGCAGAGTTTTAAGCAAAAATGCTCAAAAAATACTAAAATATAAATGATTACCCGCAACTGCGGGATATTTTTTGAGATCAGGAAGGAATATGAATAACACCCGCCAAGATGTACGCAACGTGGCCATTATTGCTCACGTAGACCACGGAAAGACAACCGTTGTAGACTCCCTTTTAAAATTTGCCGGAGAATTTAAAGTTAAAGAAGATGAAGCCCAAGATACCGTTTTAGATTCTAATCCGCTAGAGCGCGAACGCGGTATTACCATTTTAGCCAAATGTACCTCTATCGGCTACAAAGGCCACACGATTAACATTGTTGACACCCCCGGCCACGCCGATTTTGGTAGCGAAGTAGAGCGCGTGTTACGTATGGTTGACGGTGCGATTTTGATGGTAGACGCGGTGGAAGGCCCTATGCCGCAAACGCGCTTTGTACTGCGCAAAGCACTTGCGTTAGGGTTGCGCCCGATTGTGGTTATCAATAAAATGGACCGCGACCATATCCGCCCCAGCGAAGTAGTGGACGAAGTATTTAATCTTTTTATGGAACTAGGTGCAACGGACGAGCAATTAGATTTTCCAATTATTTACGCTTCCGGTCGCGCCGGCTGGGCCAGTCTTAAAATGGAAGAACAAGGCAAAGATATTGCCCCGATTTTAGATACCATTTTATCGCACGTACCTGCGCCGCAAGCCAAGTTAGATGCGCCGCTCCAAATGCAAGTAACGATGTTGGATTACAACAATTTTTTGGGACACGTCGGTATCGGCCGCATTTTAGCCGGGACCATTAAAAAAGGCCAGCAAGTTGCCCTTATGCACCATGACGGAACTGTAACCCAGGCCAAAGCCGCCAAAATTGAACGCTTTTTGGGACTTGGCAAAGTGGAAGTGGAGGAAGCTAAAGCCGGGGACATTGTGTCTATTGCCGGACTAGAGGGCGTTGACGTAGGCGATACGATTTGCCACCCCGATGCTTTAAATGCGTTGCCGCCGCTTACTATTGACGAGCCGACGATGTCTATGGACTTTATGGTCAACGACAGCCCATTTTCCGGTAAAGAAGGTAAATTTGTCACCAGCCGTCACCTGAAAAACCGCTTGGAAAAAGAAGCCCAAACCAACGTGGGGTTGAAGGTGGAACAATTAGAGGGCGAAGGAAAATTTAAAGTATACGGACGCGGCGAATTGCACTTAACGATTTTAATTGAAAATATGCGCCGCGAAGGTTTTGAGTTGGCGGTTTCTTCGCCGGAAGTATTGTATAAAGAAGAAAACGGTCAAATTTTGGAACCGATGGAATATTTGATTTTGGATATCCGTAGCGAATTTCAAGGTGCGGTGTTTACGTTAATCGGTACGCGCTGTGCAAAATTGGAAAATATGGTGGCCGAAGGCGAGGACCGCTTGCGGTTAGAGTATTTAATTCCGTCGCGCGCGCTTATCGGTTTTAAAAATGAATTTTTAACTAATACGCGCGGAACGGGCATCATGCACCACAGTTTCCACGGATATTATCCCAAAGTGAATTTGCCCGATTTACGTCACAACGGTGTGTTGATTGCCAAGGAAGACGGCGAAACCACGCCCTACGCGCTGTATGCGTTGGAATCAAATGGGGAACTATTTTTAGGGCCGGGCGTAAAAGTGTATGCTGGGCAAATTGTGGGGCAAAATTCGCGCTCCAACGATTTAGTGGTCAACCCCTGCAAAGCGAAACATCTCAGCAACATGCGCAGTAAAGCTAGCGACGAATCCTATGTGCTTACGCCGCCGCGGCAGATGAGTTTGGAGCAAGCGGTAGAATATATTGCGCCGGACGAACTGGCCGAAATTACGCCGGCCTCTATCCGTTTGCGTAAGAAAATCCTCTCGCACTTACTTCGCAAGCGTACGGAACGTGCTAACGAGGCCGAAGAAGAAGCATAAGAGGCGTCTTTTCTGCAAATTATCCGGAGTTTTTATACACCTTCCCGGGGCAATTTAATTGCTCCGGGTATTTTTTGGAGTTAAAATAGCGAGTTTAATCCTAATTTACTTAAAATCCCGTCTAGTAAACCGGATTCTTTGGGTTGGGAAACACTGCGTTCGTTTTGATTGCGTTCTAGGAAGTGATAAAGCAGTGAAATAGCTCCTGCTACGTCCGGCGCATCTTCGGCACAATCCGTCATAAAATGTTCCACGGTTCCTACGCGCACTTTGCGGGCGTTAAAAACTTTTTTGATTCGTTTTAAAAAGGATTTATCGGTTTGGCTTCCACACACAATTAAGTTGGAAGACGGGTGTTTTAAATAGAGTAGCGAAGATTGCAAAAGTTCTTTTTTTAATTTTTGCAATAATTGAATTTGGGCATCTTCCAATACTTCGTCCATGATTTCATCACTTCCGGGTTCATAATGGGCCATTAGATCGCGCACGGTGGGTAAGTCGTTTTGGAGTAAATCTGCCACGGCTTCTATAATGGTATTTTGTCCCAAGTTTAGTTCCCAGGCATCCACGAGCGCGCCCTTATGGTACATGATAGCGGAAGTATGTGTTTGACCAATATCTAACAGAAGCGTACCGGTTGTTTTTTCGTCCGTTTTTACCAAAGTTTCTCCTAAAGCAACAATAGAGGGTAATACCTGGCAGTCTTCGCACCCGCATGTTTTTAAGACGTTAAGAAGTGTATTTAAATGCGTGCTTAGCGCGCACGATAAAAAAGTTTCCACTTCTAAGGTAAATCCGCACATTCCCTTTGGATTGATAATGCCTACGTTACCGTCAATTGTGTAAGCTTGCGGCAAAATATCCACCACCTCTAAGGTATCGCTTAAACTGGTTGGAATGGAATTGTGAATGGCGGCATCAATTTCCCGGTTTGAGATAACGCGGTTGCGCGAATCTATGGATTTAAATCCGCTGGAGCGTTTATAGGAAAGAAACGGGCCTCGTAATCCCACTATCACCGACGGAGGATCTTGCATATAGGGGGCCAGTTGGGAAAGTAAATCAGTCAGTTCGGTCCGTGCAGATTCCATATCGCGCACCAAGGCACTGGTAAAAGCCCGGCAAGGTTGGTTAAACACATGGCGTAAACGCAAGGTGTCTGTGTCTTCGTCTAAAGAAGCCAACGCGGCGATAATTTCGTTTCCGTAGAAATCCAGGGATAAGATGGTTTGCGGCATACCCAACTCCAGGTTTTTATTCTAGCAAATTTTGCGACATGTTTTTGGGTTTCTTAAAACACTAAAAAAGGACGTTTCTTTTAAAAAATACTTGTTTTTTTGACGTTAGTTAAGTATGCTATTAGAAGGGTAGAATCTTTTTTATTGGGTTACAGGAGTTTAACATGAAAAAAGTATTTATGTTGATAGGGAGTTGTGTGCTTGGTATAGCAACTTTGCAGGCAGAGCAACTAACGTTTATAACAACAATGTCCGCCCCTGTGGGAGCCTTTTCCAAGGTGGAAACGCAGACAAGTGCCCGCGTAAAGAATACGACTTTGTATGATGTTGGAAATATACACTTGCAAGGGGGAACTGCTTCACATACGGCCACGCTGGGGAATGTAACCTTGCAAGATAAGAGTCAAATAGTAAGTAATGCCGGGCAATTTAAAGCTTCGGAGCTTAGTGTGCAACAAGGGGGCCAAGTGGCGGGGAAAAGCTTAGTGGCCAGCACGATAGCGGTCAACACGCCGACGGATATGGTAGTCCATGGTTTAAAATCTTCGCAGGGTGTAAATGCCGACCGGGCCCAAATACACAAGTTAACGATTACGGACCAAAATGATCAAATTAGTCATAGCGGACAGAGTGTCGGCAGATTGGAATGGGAAGCGAAT
>CACZKQ010000089.1 GCA_902781765.1 uncultured Elusimicrobium sp.
AGATGTCCAAATATCCGGAACTTTATTGCCGTCATAGTCAACGGCATAGTAATTATATGTTGAAATTACCCCATCAAAATGATACCTCGAGTCAAGCCGGGAAACCAAATGTTCCACCGCAATTCTTGTCTTAGCCATCCCGTGATACGACGGAGCGAGCTTGGCCAAAGCAGAATAATAATAGCTTCTGAATGCACTGAGGACCGGATAATACACTTTGCATCCGAACCACTCTTTCACGAGATCATCTTTGCGGCTTTGTTTTCTCATAGGCTGCACGGAAACAATAGAAACCTCATTCCCCTCTTTCAGCAACGGGATCAGAGGAGAAAACGCAAGCGCATTATTAGCACATTATTGTTTGTGTGTAGACGAGAAGCCTTGTCATTAAAAAACACCCCTCGGTAATAACCGGGGGGTGTTTTTCCCATTTGTTTACAAATTAGAATTTTCCGTCATCATTATGCCCATTTGTAATAGCGTTGCAGAATTTTTCTCCTTTATCCCCTGTAAATGAACAGTAGCGCTTTGCAACAATGGTATCTGTGTCCGCATCAACTTGCAACCGGGTTTCCAAGACATAGTTGATATCCCGGCGGGTAGCTTTGATAGTATAGGTATTTGAAGTTGATGTACAACTAAACCCTCCGCCTGTTGTAGAGATGGCAAAGCTCTTTCCTCCGAAAGAGGAAGAGCCCCCGGAAGCAGTAATAGCCGGCACTTCAAGATCCAGTTGGTTTAGGTTAGAAGGCCAATAATCTTTTTGAAAGCAGTAGCGTTCAGCCGCCCCGGCGATTGCATTCATTAACGCTAATGCTTCAGCTGACCGGGATTTTTCTACGGCGGTACTATATTGCGGTAATGCTACGGCGGATAAAATACCCACGATTAACACGACAACGAGCAATTCAATCAAGGTAAAACCAGTGTTATTATTTTTTACCATACATTCTCCTAATAAATTAAGGTTGTTTTCTATAGTATAGCAAAAAAAATCTTAAAAGCAACATTTTTTGTTAAGGAGTAACGGTATATTTTAATGGACCATAGTAGGGGTATAGATAATTTGTATAACAATATATCTCATTTTGATTTTTTTGAAAATGAATTACTTTTATAGGGATATTAACAACGAATAGATTGTTTTGATGTCACAAAAGACCCCGCTTACGCGAGGTTTTTCATAGCTAGCCAAGACGGGTATCGCCTTCCGGTAAAACTTCTGACGAAGTTTTCCTGGAGGCCGGGCTCGCGGTACTCGCCTTGCGGCGCGTAAGGAATACGCGCGCAAACTCGTACAACGCTGCGCCTTTCGATCCCCCACGGATACCAAGCAGTTGGTATCCTGTCTTGAAGGCGTCACAAAAAACCCCGCTTGCGCGGGGTTTTTTATAGCTAGCCAAGACGGGGGATCGAACCCCGGACCTGCCGCTTACGAAGCGGCTGCTCTACCAGCTGAGCTATCTTGGCAATAAAACGGTTTTCTTACTACTCTTATATTCTACAAAAAAATGCAATTTTTTGCACAAGTAACTTCACTATAACTGTGCTTTCCGTGCGTTAATTTGCATTTGCAACATTTTCATTCGGGGATTATTTTTAATCGGTTCTAAAAATTGTTCCTCCGTTACTCCTGCCGGCCCCTGCTCGTAGCGGTCCAGCCACTGTTGAGCCTCTGCTAAGTTACTTGTCAAAAGTCCGATTTGAATCAAGAAAGCATAGGTTTCTTCATACGTTGGGTCTGACGCTAAAGAACGCTCAAAGGATTTTTTAGCTTGTTCCATCAGGTACAGGGCGTTTTGTTTAATTTGTTCATACTCTGCATCATTGTGTGCCCGGGTAGCATCATCAGACCGACGTAACGCCATGGTATAGTACAACTGTCCGCGATTATGGTGAAGCAACGGATGATTGGGAGAGGCTTTTTCCACAGCATCAAAATCCCGTAAAGCACGTTTGAAATCATTGGAGGGGATTTTTGTATCGCCTCGGTTGGGGGCAAAAGATTCATTTAAATATAATTCTGCCGCCAATAAATTTGCGCGGAATTGGCGATATTCTATTTGGAACGGATTTCCCCGAACGGCGCGTGTAAAATAGATGATAGCTCCGTCGTTTTTTCCTAACGTGGAAAAAGTAATGGCAAGACTATAATAATGGTTTGCCAAAAATAGATAGAACGAACCATAAAGTAAGGGAGGAACTATGCATAATAACAAAAGAGCCGGCCAACGCTTTATTAAAAAAGCACTTCGCAACGAAATGTATCCGGCGGCAATCAAGGTTCCCAGTAAGACGGCCCATGAAATATACAGTAACAAATTTTGAATAAATGTCCGTAATACCAGGGGGGCCGTAATTTCGCGGAAATACATAATAAGGAACACCGCTAGCGTTAGCCAAAGTCCGCTTAACACGATTTTAAAAAGAACAGTAACCCACTTGAAAGATTGCGGCTGATCCGCGGGGGTGGATAGATCTTGTTGGGGGGATAAAAGGGCCAAAATAATCCCCATAAACAAAGCGAAGAAAAATCCGCTAGAGGCAAAATGAATACTTACGTCCACCCAACTATGTACAAACATACCGGCTAAAGCCGTGGTATAACCCAGTAAATAAAGATAATACTCTTTTTGTGTAGACCAATTTTCGTGCGCTTTTAAGCGTTTCCAAGCTCCGTAAAAAACAGTACTCATCAGCCATAGAAAAATGGCCAGTCCCGGGATTCCGGAAACGGCAGTTTGCTCTAAAATTTCATTTTCTGCGTGTTGAGTTTCCACGTTATGTGCGTTTTCTATATAAAAAATTTGAGGACGTTTATAAGCGGCATAAATTACTTTAAAATTTCCGATTCCTACACCAAAAACAGGGGTATCTTTAATCATTTCAAGGGTGCTAAGCCACGTATGTGTACGGAAACTGACGGATTGAAACCTTTTGACCGAAAAATAACCGACTAGTAGCCCGGTAGTTAATATAAGTGTAGCGGCAATGACGTTAATTTTTTTTAAATGTTTTTTAAGTGCGCTTGCTAGCGTATTGGTGTAAAGTAGCATCCCAACGACCGCACAACACGCATATGCCACCCAAGCCCCTTTACTTTCCGTAAAACATAGGGTAACTGCTCCCAGCCCAAAAAGTACGAGGAGCGATTTTTTGCGGCTAATGGCATAAGCGGTGGCAATAATACACGAAGAAAATACAACAAAATCGGCGAAAAAATTAGGATTAGCGTGCGTAGAAAATACACGATTTGAAAAAAATCCGCGCCAATCCATGGGGTCAAAACCGGGGAAGAAAATATTGATTGTTTGTACACTGGCGTATGTAAAACTAATCCATGCGGCTACCAGCATATAATTAGTGATCACCCGTAAGTCAGTTATTTTTAATTCCGTCGCGGCGAGGAGTGTTAATCCTCCGTAGATGATAAAACGGGAGAATTCTTCGGTAGCTTCCAGGTGATAAGGAGCCAGGACGTAACAACAGATGTTCCAACCGATATAGACAAACACGGGTAGTAAAAAAGGTAATTTCTCGCGCGTAAATGGGTTTTGACGCAGTGCAATTTTACCGGCGGCCCACAAAAAAAGCAGCGTGATTCCACCCATTTGAAGTAAGGTCAATTTAACCTGGGCGGAATCGTAAGTGGCTGTAAAAAAACAAACCGTAATCAGTAAACCAAGCAGCCCCAGTCCATGGACTAAGGCGCGGTGTATAAAAGTAGCAAGGATAGAATCATTGTTTTGAGAAATTGTTTTAATTTTAGACATACCTATATACTAACAAATTTAAAAAAGGAACGTTTGAAAGAGGATTACAGATATTATTACTGCCATTCTTTCGGCGATTTTTCTATTCTTTCCTCATTTATTATGCAAGTTCCTTTCCAAGTGTTCTTTCCGAAATTTTTCCACCGCGTCTAGTTCCGGCTTTAAGTATTTCCCGGTGTAGGAATTTTTGCACGCGGCTACGTCACGGGGCGTGCCTTCGCAGACAATTTGCCCGCCCTTATCGCCGCCTTCCGGGCCTAAGTCAATCAGCCAATCGGCCGTTTTAATTACGTCCAAATTGTGCTCAATAATGAGGATGGTATTTCCCCGGTCGGCCAGGCCATGCAACACGCGCAGGAGTTTATCAATATCTGCAAAGTGCAGGCCGGTAGTCGGTTCGTCTAAAATATATAAGGTATTGCCGGTTCCTTTGCGGGAAAGTTCATCAGCCAGTTTCACGCGTTGTGCCTCGCCGCCTGAAAGTGTGGTGGCCGCTTGCCCGAGTTTAATGTACCCGAGTCCCACGTCGTTAAGCGTTTGCAAATAGCGTTTGATTTTGGGAATGGCATCAAAAAATTCCAACGCTTGCGATACACTTAAATTAAGAACTTCAGCGATATTTTTCCCTTTGAATTTTACTTGCAGGGTATCTTCATTAAAACGCATTCCGTTACATTCTTCGCACTTGACGTAAATGTCCGGCAAAAATTGCATTTGGATTTTTAAAATGCCGTCGCCCTGGCATTTTTCGCACCGACCGCCTTTGACGTTAAACGAAAACCGCCCGGGCTTGTAGCCGCGGCGTTTGGCTTCGGGCATTTGCGCGAACAAATCGCGAATGTGCGAAAATACGCCGGTATACGTAGCCGGATTACTGCGCGGTGTTTTACCAATCGGGCTTTGGTCCACGATAATTACTTTGTCAATGTTATCAAGCCCTTTGATGCCGTCGTGTGCGCCGGGCACATCTTTGGCGCCGTAAAATTTTCGCGCGAGTGCTTTGTATAAAATTTGGTGCACCAGCGTACTTTTTCCCGATCCGGATACGCCGGTTACGCAGACAAATTTGCCGAGCGGAATTTTGACGTTAATGTCCTTTAAGTTAAATTGGCGCGCGCCGTAAACCGTCAAAAATTTTCCGTTCCCGTTACGCAACGTGGGCCGCGGCAAAATCAGTTCGCGTCCGTTTAAGTACGAAGCTGTTAGTGATTTTTTATTTTTTAGAAAATCTTTCGTTGCTTGCGATGCCACAATTTCGCCGCCATGCTCTCCGGCCGCCGGGCCGAGTTCCACGACGTAATCGGCCGCCAAAATGGTGTCCTTATCGTGTTCCACAATAATCAGCGTGTTGTCTAAATCGCGCAAATTTTTAAGCGTTTCAATCAGGCGGTCGTTATCGCGCGAGTGTAAGCCGATGGTCGGTTCATCTAGCACGTAAAGCACGCCCGTTAAGCCCGAGCCGATTTGCGTAGCCAGGTGAATACGCTGCGCTTCGCCGCCGGAGAGTGTTTGGCTTTTGCGGTTAAGCGTCAAATAATTTAAGCCCACACTATTTAAAAATTCCAAGCGCGCGCGGATTTCTTTGAGCACATCTTTGGCAATCATTTTTTCTTTTTCACTGAGCTCTATTTTCTCAAAAAAATCTTTGGCGGCCGATACTTGCATTTGAGTAATTTCGTCTATATTTTTTCCGTTTACTTTGACGGAAAGTGCCTCGGGTTTTAAGCGTTTTCCTTGGCAAGTCGGGCAGGTAATTTCGCGCATGAAACGCTGGGTAACTTCTTCTTTTACAAAGTCGCTTTCGCTTTCGGCTACGCGGCGTTTGAGGTTGGTAATCACGCCTTCAAAATTGGTTTCTCCG
>CACZKQ010000090.1 GCA_902781765.1 uncultured Elusimicrobium sp.
GTTACTGCCTTCTTTAAAATATCTATTTGCAACGAAGGGAAGTTCTCCTACTTCGCACGTAAAAATAATACCCGCCGCAGACCCGGACGGTGAAATCTTTTTTGTAGCAAAAGAAATTTTAAAACTCACCGAAAAAGAAGGCATCAAGTTAGAAGATATTGCGGTTTTGGCGCGTACGGCAGAACCTTATCAAGAACAATTACGCCACGTGTTTGCCCAAAATTGTATTGCGCTTAATGCATCATTTACATATGGGCTTAAACAGTTTCCGCTCGGTGTATTTTGCTTAAATTTATTTTCGCTCGCAACACAGGGCTTTACGCGGGAGATGGTGTTATCTATCTTAGATTCGCCGTATTTTAAGTGTTCGGAAAAATCCAACTGGCGTCATTTGGCTTCCCGTTCGTCCGCCAGCCGGGATTTAAATCAGTGGCGCGATTTATTACCCATCACAAAAGATTTTAACCCTTCTTTTTTACATTGGTTGGAAGATTGTAATACTACGCTAAAAGAGTTGGAAGAATCAATTTCTTGGAAGGACGGCGCGCAAAAAGCCTTGCACTTTTTACAAGAGAACGTAGATGAAAATAGCATTACCGGAAAAGAACGGGAAGTATTTGAGGCGATTTGTTCGTGTATTACTTCTTTAGCACACTATGAGGCCATTCGCTATGAAGCGCATCCCGGTGAATTTGTTCGGGAACTATTAGACGCGCTTACTTCACTTTCTTTCCAGGAAGCGGACGCCTTGCGTTGTGGTGTTACATTTACGGACGTACAGCATGCACGCGGACTTTCTTTTAAAGTGGTTTTTTTACTGGGAATGGAGGGAAAGAGCTTTCCTTTACTACAACCGGAAGATCCCATTTTGCGGGATCGGTACCGTTATGTGTTGCGAGATGTGCTTGGTTTTTGGATAAACCAGCAATCCGAACGGGCTGATGAAGAACGGTTGCTTTTCTTTATAGCCGCTACAATGGCTCAAGATCGGTTATATGCCTGTTACGCACGCACGGATAATGGTGGAAAAGAAACTGTTCCGTCTATTTATTTAACAGAATTAGCACGTGCGTGTGAGCTGGATTGGAAAGCAGACGCTCCGGCTCAAATCAGCGGGCGTATTAGCGATCGTATTACAGCGGTACCGGCAACATTTTTAACACCTAAAGAAATTTCATATTCTTGTATTTTATCACCGGATACGGCGCTTGCTAATTACCAAGTGCTTGGGCTTTTAACTCCGCAAAAAGAGCAATCTTTACAAGCCGCTAACCAATTAAGCCGTTTTGGAGCGCTTACCTTGCGCGATGGCGTAGTCAGTAGCGCACAAGCTATTTTTGACCGTATCAACCAGGGAGCGGGATTTTCTCCTTCCTCACTGGAAGAATTGGCCGCTTGCCCTTTAAAATTCTTTTTCCATAAAGGCCTTTATTTAGAAGAACCCGAAGATGCTATGAGCCGACAAGAATTGGCACCTGATAAACGGGGAACAGCCTATCACGAAGTATTACAAGATTTTTATCAACATTTACTGCGTTTTGGCCTTACGCATCAACTGTTTGATGCGGGAATAGCTCAGTGTATGAGTCAGGCTTTTGAAAAACGATACACTCGTTCTAGCGGCCAATTTTTTGGTATTTATCCCTTGATATGGGAAATGATTTTAGACGAAATGCGTACCCAGTTAATTGCGTTTGCACAAGCCGATATGAAGGATCTGGGAGATTATACACCCACTTTTTTTGAAAAAGAATTTTCACAAGAAGAGTTGCCTTCTGTTCCTTTTCATCTGCATGGTATTATTGACCGGATAGATATAGATGAAAAAAATAAAAAATTCCGGGTGGTGGATTATAAATCATCTAAAAAAGGCGGGAATAATTTGGTAAAAGCATTCTTTGAAAGCCTTATTTTTCAACCCTTTTTGTATGTACTTGCGGCCCAAAAAATGCCGGAACTGGTTGGTTATACTTCGGCTGGGTCGTGTTTGTTGTCCATTCGTAAAAGTTATTGCCGCCGGGAGTTATCAGCCGGCGAGTGGGAAGCCATGCGTCCACGCGCAGAACAATTTTTAACACAAGTGGCGCAAATTGCCAAGCGTGGAGAATTTTTCTTAAATCCTTCCAATTTATGTGCGTATTGTCCGTATGGAGCTATTTGCCGCCGGGATCATTTTGCCAGCTTAATGCGCGCGCGAAAAAGTGAAGCAAGCCGGCAGTTAGAGGAGGCCCGTTATGTTTGATTTACAAGCCCGTGATAAAGTGCTTACGGAGCTAACAAAAAATTGGGTCGTGGAAGCCGGAGCCGGAACGGGGAAAACAACACTTTTGATTTTGCGGTTGTGCGAAGCCGTATTGGTGCAAAATGTGCCTGTAGAAAAAATAGTAGCTCTTACTTTTACCGAAAAAGCTGCGGCGGAAATCAAAACGCGTTTTATTATACAACTGCACCAGATTATTGAAGAACTTACCTGTAACGAACCGCCAGCGTCCGCCCCTACTAACAAAACGCGTTGGAAATATTTATTAACGGAACATTTCCAATTAAAAAAAGAAGATATTATCGCGCGCGGAGAAATGGCCTTAGCCCGTTTAGACCGATCCAATATGGGTACCATTCATAGTTTTTGCGCCGATATTTTAAAAACGTTTCCGTTAGAAGCCGGGTTAGCCCCGCATGCTGAAATTGATTCGGGCCAACGGGGAAATGCATTGTTTGAGGCCCGTTGGAACGCATTTTTAGATATTGAACTGGGGGTGTCTGCTCCGCGGGAATCTTTATGGAAACGGGTACTAGCGCAAATTTCACTTCCGGATTTAAAGGTATTTGCCCAAACCCTCTGCAGCGGAAAAATTACGCAGTACAACTACTTTTCGCACGCTGCTATGTTGGCTGCGCTATGCGAGGAAAAATCAAAACAAGCAAAGGATTGGAGCCGTGCCTTTTTACCCCCTGGCAAAAAACCGCGTAATACGGAAAAAGCGTTAGATTGGGCCAGCCAATCGTTGTTGCGTTGTGCCGCGTTTTTAAGAACGAAAAAAATTCCGGACGCATTGGAACAGACTCCGCCGGCGTTCCCGGCCAGTGTAAGTCAAGGGTGGGACGAATCGTATTTTGAACAAGCACGGGACTTAGTGGCTTTTGCCCAAAAAATGATTCCGGAAAATCAGCAAATTTTTTTGGATGCATTTGCACTTATTAGTCCGGTAGTGGAGCAAGTCCGCCAGGATTACCGGCAAGAGGGTATTTTAAGTTTTGATGATTTGCTTGTTAAAACGCGCGATTTGTTACAACGCGATTTGTACGTTCGCCGTTTACTAAAAGAAAAATTTGATATTTTATTTATTGATGAATTTCAAGATACTGACCCTGTGCAAGGAGAGTTGCTACTATTTTTAGCGGAGGAGAAACTCAGTTCGGCCTCGCGTTGGCAAGAAGTACGCTTGGAACCAGGCAAATTGTTTGTTGTGGGCGATCCCAAACAATCTATTTATCGTTTTCGGGGAGCTGATATTACCGCATATGAATTATTTACGGAGCTGATTTTACGGCAAGGTGGCGAAAAATGTTTCTTGCAAAATAATTTTCGCAGTAGCCCGGGGATTGTAACGGTTGCCAATGCTGTATGCCGCCGAGCCATGATACAACAAGCCTCTTTTCAACCGGCTTATGTGCCGATTATTGCGGAAAAATCGTCCAAAGCCTGTGCGGTGGAATGGTTATTTATTCGCCCGGCAGAACAAGATTTTCAAGCAGATGATTATCGGCATAATCAAGGGGAACAGATTGCCCGGTGGATTGAAAACAATGTAGGGCAGTTAAGCCTGGAAAACGGCTACAAGCTTACCTATGGGGATATTGCTATCTTGGTACGTGCATCAACTACCTTGGGGCCCTATACGGAAGCGTTGCGCCGTTACGGAATTGCCTTTAATGTGGAAACGGATAAAGACTTTTACCGTAAGCAAGAAATCAATGATTTTCTAAATTTTTTACGCGTCATTGCCGAGCCGGAGAACCGCATTGCCTTAGTGGGTGTTTTGCGAAGCCCCTGGGGGGGATTTACAGATGAGGAAATCTATCAAATTGTTCAACGTGATGAATTATCTTTAAACGCAAAAACGGCAGATTCTCGCTTAGCTACTTGTTACAGTTCCCTACGGAAATTTGTAGACAAAGTAGGGCGCGTACCACTTAAAGAAATTCTACTCTCTGTACTGGAAGAAACTTTTTTACCGGAAGCATGTGCCGTTGCCTATGATGGTCAGGAAACGTTGGCTAATTTACAACGGCTGATCCGCCTGGTTGAAACATATCAAACTCCTGTTTCGTTGGGGCAATTTCTAGCATCTGTGCAAGAGCTTTTAGCGCAAGAACCGGAACGGTTAGGCGCTAGTACCGTAGAAGCGGGGGAAAACGCTGTTTCCGTGATGACTATCCACAAATCAAAAGGGTTAGAATTTCCAGTTGTTATTTTGGCCGATTTATCACGAAAAGAAACCATTTCTTCTGGTGGGGGAGATCATGTTTTTTCCTGGCAGTATAATATGCATGGGGTACGCGCGGGGAAAATTTGTGATGCCAATTTGGCTTTTTTGGAAGGGGAACAGAAAAAGCACGAGCGTTGTGAAGAAATCCGCGTGTTGTATGTAGCATTAACACGCGCACGTGAAAAAATGATTTTGGTAAGCGACGGCCGCAAAGGAGCCGAAAAAGCTTTGGCATCTTTTGAAAATGCCGGCTTATTGCCAACCGGCCAAGAAGAGCAACTCATAGTAGACGAAGCCTGTGTTCCGGTGAATAGTGTGGCTTGCTTCCCGGTGGAAAGTTTCCGGTATCGTTCGGCAGTCCGGAAGGCGATTCCATTTTCAAGCGGGGGCTTACTTCCTTGGAAACAGGCTTTTGAGCAACGTCTAAAACGCTATGAACAAGCCAAAAAAGACGTTTTATTATCCCCCAGTGAACGGGTAGAATCTGGCCAGGGATTTACCCCAGCGCAACGGGCCGGAGCTGCCTTAGGAACGGTTTGCCACCGTGCGTTAGAATATTTATTAACACAACCGGGCTTATCCGTCAAGCAAGCAATTGAAAAAGCATCTTATGGAGTAGAAATTCCGCAAGAGCCGCTCCTGCAACTGCTGGGCGCCTTTACGCAAAGTGCGATTTGGACTGAAATTAAAAAGAACAACGTGCTAGCTGTTGAAATGCCTTTTACGGTTACGCAACAACAACGTACGGTCAGTGGAACGATGGACGTTGTATTGGAACAAACGGATGGGAGTATTTGGGTGATTGATTACAAAACAGATGTTGTTGGCCCGCTGGGGATACGCGCGTTAGTAGAAAAATACCGTCCTCAATTGGAGGTATATAAACAGGCCGCGCAGCAGATTTTTCCAAACAAAACGGTGCGAATGTCTGCGGTGTTTGTTCGGGCGTTTGCGTCGCAAGATTTATAAAAGATACAATATAACCATTCGTAAGGAGGGTAAATTATGTTTGATAAATTAGGACAACTCAAAGATTTATGGAAACTAAAAAGCCAAATGGACGAAATTAAAAAACGGTTGG
>CACZKQ010000091.1 GCA_902781765.1 uncultured Elusimicrobium sp.
GGAAGCTGGTATTTGTAATCCAACTGTTTCCCTTCCGGAAAACGCCGCTCGCAAAAATGCACTACATCCTGAAATGTTAAATCGTGAAATGGTTTATCAAAAAACATAAGGATACCTCGTTGGTTTGGCCTCTAAAATTTATTATAATAAAAATAATCAGTTCTGCAAGTTTTTAAGGAAGTAAATTATGAATGATCCCATGCATGCGTTAGCAAACGCAATTACCGAAAAGTTTATTTTAGCAGCTCCCAAAGAAGCTGCTAAAGCACTTGAAACATTGGCTACGCATGAAATTTTACTTTTGGTAAGTTCGTTAAAAGCACAGGTATTGGTGTCGTGTTTTAACGTAATGACTCCGGGAAAAGCCGCAGCCGTTATTCGCCGATTACCGCTAAAGCAAGCATCCTATATTTTGATGCATTTGGACGTTCCCCAGGCGGCTTTGCTCATGCAAGAATTTTCTGCTCCTTACCAGGAACGTATCAAGGCGGCGTTGCCGGAATCATTTGTGCAAATTTTACGACAAATACCTTCCTTTCCGGCGGGTAGCGCCGGGCATTTAATGCAAACGGATTTTATATCTATCAAAACTGATTTCAAAATTGCCCAGTTGGTAGAGCGGCTTAAAAATCTTCCGCGTACAAAACTTCCTTCGGTTTGTTTTGTAACGGGAAAGGATGGGGCCTTGAAAGGGTTTATCCGTACGCCGGAGTTGGCTTTTTATGAGCCGGATAGTATCTGCGGTTCCGTGATGACTCCTTGTGCGGGAATTGCCCCTAACCTTTCCGGAACCGAGTTAGAAACTGCGCTTGCTCAGGCGTCAGTAGATTCTTTACCAGTCGTGAATGATAAACAAATTTTAGTGGGGATTATTAGTCGCTTTGCAAAGATTCCTTGTGAAAAGGAAGAAACATTTTGGAAGAAGTGGACCCATCACTAACATTTCTTTTTGATTTAGGCCATCCAATAAAGATTGTAACTACTGGTATTTTTTTGTATATAATGTAGAAAATGACGTGATAATTAAAGGAGTATTTATGAAAAAAATAGGATTTATCATGATTTGTTTCTTGGCTATCTCCGCATGGGCGGCGAACTCGGTTTCAGCGTTGCAACGCCGATTAGAGCAAACTGTGGCTAAAAAAGAATCCGGTGCCGCTACCCCGGAGCTTACCTTGCGTGAGCAAGTTGGCCAAACGATTATGCCCCGGCTTTATGTGGGACAGCAAGCTTATTTTAAGGACTCTGTACTAAAAGGTGAAGTTACCGGATTTTTTGTAAAATCAGCACTTCCTTTTCAAGCGGATTTTTGGAAAACGTATACTCCGCAGCAAGCCCAACAAATATTTGCACAAGAACGGGTAAAATTGATTCAAACTATTGAGGAGTTGCAGTCATGGGCCAAGCAAAGCCGCCATCAAATTCCACTCCTCTTTGCGTTTGATTACGAAGGCGGGCAAATTACTTCACCCATTTTTATGGGGCTTAAACAAGTACCTTCTAATATGTTACTGGGGGCCTCCACAGACCCAAGTGTGATTACCCAAATGTATGATGCAATAGCAAAAGAATTGCTGGCGGTTGGGGGAAATGTGGCTTTTGGCCCGGTAACGGATGTTAATTCCAACCCACAAAATCCCATTATTCAGGCTCGTTCTTTTGGCGGGAACGCGCAAGAAGTAGGTGCAAAAGCAGTCCTGGCGGTGCAAGCGTTGCAACAGAACCATGTTCCTGCCTTTAATAAACACTTTCCCGGTCATGGAGATACGGATAGTGATACCCATGTGGGCGAAACGCATATGGATATGCCCTTGACCGAGGTGATGACGAAACATATTGCTGCGTTCATTCCATCTATTCAAGCTGGAGTAAAGGGGGTAATGAGTGCACACGTGATGTATGCTTCTATGGATAAGGGCGTTAATGCTTCATTATCTAGCAAGATTCTTAAAAATATACTTCAAAATCAGTTGGGATTTAAAGGCGTTATCGCTACCGACGGCCTAGACATGGGAGCTGTGAGTGGTATGGAAGTGGAAGATATTGTTAGACGGGCTTATAAAGCCGGCAACCACCTATTACTGCTTACCAGTAGTGAAAAACGTCCGCAAGATGCTCCGCTATATGCCAAGCGCGCAGCTGATTTTGTAGAGAAAAGCGTTAACATCCCCGGGGATGATGAACTCTCCACACAAGAGATTGCCCAGGCCGCCCAAAAAATATTGGAGCTTAAACAATGGATGGGGCTTCTGGGCGGTAAACCGGTAGCACCGGTTTCGGACACTGGTTTTGAAAAAGCGGCTCGCCGCGCGGCAGAAGAGGGAGTAACGCTAGTGCGTGGGGACGGCGCTGTTTTGAAAGATGCAAAGAAGATTTGCAGTATATTTTTTGTGCCTCCTATTTTTGAAGAACAGGTAAAAAATCTCAATACCCATTTGATGCAACGCGGTAAAACCGTAGACACGTTATTTATGCCCAATGAATTGTTCGGGCCGCTTGGTAAAGAAAAAGAAAAGAGCCGTTTGAAGGATGACAACATTGAGAGACAAATTGCAGTAATGAGGATCAAAGCGTTTAAATGTATGAGAGAAGCAGACGCAGTTGTAATCGGAACGGCGGGTAATGCTCGCGCCGAAAATATGCTTTCGCAATACAATATGGTAAGTGCTTTGCTCAATGTGGCTCATAAACCTACCGCCTTACTATCTTTGGTAACGCCTTATGAAATTGCGCTTTATCCGCAAGCCAATACCGTCTTAGCCTTATACGGACCGACGGTAGATACCGTAACGGTATCTGCCCAAATTTTGACGGGAGAGCGAAAAGCGAAAGGAAAGTTGCCGGTTGATTTGCCATTACCCTAGGAGTTATATAGAAATTAAAATATTCCGCACATAAGTTTATGTGCGGAATATTTTTTAAGAAAAAGGCGAATAAATTCATCCCTATCTACACAAAAATAGTCCTACGGGATAGAATCCATAATTTTACGTAATTCTTCTTCGCTCTTGTCGCGAACTTCTACTGTTTTTTCTTTTCCTTTGGCACCTTTTACAATGATAATACTTTCCACTGCTACGTTAAAAAAATCAGCTAAGAAAGTTCTCATAAGTGCATTGGCGGCATCATCATCTACTTTTTTGTTTTTAATTTTCACGCGCAGTACGCTTCCGATACGGCTGATAACTTCGTTGCGTCCCGTAGTGGGAATTAAACGGACTTTAATAATCATGCTTCCTCCAAATTTTCGGCAAATAAACGGCTGCCGATACGCGGTAAATTGGAACCTTCTTCCACCGCAATTATAAAATCTTGACTCATCCCCAACGATAAATATCGTTCCGCTGAAGGGGGAAAATCTTCATCAAAAGCACGCTTCAACGTGGCAAATTTTTCGCGTAGTTCCGCCGGGCTTGCACCTTGGGGCGCAATCGCCATATATCCACACGCTTTTAGACGAGGAAATTGACTTAACTCTTTGGCTAATAACCGGGCATCTTTGAGCGAAAGGCCGGACTGAGTCTCCCGGTCCGTTAATTTAACCTGTACCAGTACGCGCAGTGTTTTTTCAGACGGTGTAAATTGATTTAAAATGCGTGCTGTTTGGATATCATCCAAAGAATCAATAAAATCAAATAACAATGCAGCTTTTGCTGCTTTATTTTTTTGCAAATGTCCGATAAAATGCTTGACCGTACTAAACTTCGCAAAAAGAGGGTTTTGCCAACGGGCCTGCGCTTGCTGCAAGCGGGATTCTCCCACATGTTTAATTAGTCCGCGTTCCAAGAAAAAAAGCACGTCTTGGTCTTTAGCGTACTTTGTTACAGCCAGCAATGTAATTTCGTCGGGCAAACGGCCTGATTTCCGAGCCGCTGTGCTTAGGGCCGTTATAACTTCGTGATAATTTTGAAGAAGTTTCTCGTCCCTGTTCATAGATTTCCCTTGACATATTATACCAAAATTTACTTTAATTCTGCAATTTCCTACAATATACCTATGCACCAATCCACACGCCGGGGAATGATACTTGTATCCATTGCTAACGGCCTTTTGCTTTTTGGATACGGTTTATCGCTTCCGTTTTTTACCATTTACCTCATCAGCCAGCGGCAAGTAAGTGCTGCCGTGGCTGGGCTTATTATTGCTTTGGCCGGATTATCGCGGTGCGTATCAAGCGCAATTAGCGGGGAACTTGCAGACGTTTTTGGAAGAAAATGGGTGATGCAGTGGGGGTTATTCTCCCAAATTGTAGCTATGTTTGCACTCGGGCTTTGCATTGAATTTGAAGCCAACGTCCCCTGGATGCTTACCTGCTATTTTTTGACTACTTTTTTAGGCGCATTTTTTCGTCCGGCGGCTAATGCGTGGGTAACCGACCATACTACACCTAAACAACGTGTAGAAGCGTTTGGCATCATTCGTATCGGGCTGAATATTGGTTGGGCATTAGGTCCGGCTGTTGGTGGATTTTTAGTTCGCTATTCCTACAGTATGGCTTTTTATTTTACTGCCATTTTATACGCTATCACGATTTTATATTTGGGAAGGCTTATTTCCGAACGGAAACGAAAAGGTTTGTCGCGTAAACCAAGTTTCGTTTCTACTTTGCTTTCCTTAAAAGATTCGCGTCTTGCGAAAATTTGTTTTTACGTGGTGCTAATTACCGCGGTCAATTCACAACTTGTAGTAGGGCTTTCAATCCATTGTAAGCGGTATTTGCAAATGCCGGAATATTTTATTGGTTGGTTTTTTACGATTAACGGGCTCGTGGTCGTATGTTTACAGACAGTGGCCTCCCGTTGGATGGCCCGCCACCGTCTAACGACTGCCATGTGGTGGGGATGTTTATTTTATGCCGTGGGGTTTGGATCTGTTGGCTTTTTTCGTTCATTTCCGCTTATTGCATTAGGCGTTTTTTTAGCCGGGGTGGGGGAGCTGATTGTTTCTCCGGGCGAACAAACTCTTGTTTCCAATATTGCTTCGCGCGAAACCAGGGGACGTTACTTAGGAATGTTAATGGTTTTTTATAATTTCGGTTCGGCACTCGGGTTTTTTGTTGCAGGTTTGTTAGGGGATTTTGTTTCTCCCTATTATTTACCGGGGCCTTGGCTAATTGTGGGGGTGGTGGCGATAGGTGCCGGATACGGTTTTTGGGCGTTAAAACGTGAGTTGACTCCCGAAGAAAATGGAAAACAAACTACCCCTGTTCCTATCAAAAAAGATACAATAACTTTAAACTGATAAAAGGAGTTTTTATGAGAGGAATTGTTTTTGCGTTGCTTACTTTTGTTGTTGGCGGGCTTATTGGATTAGGCCTTGAAAAATTGGCGGCTATGCTGGGCGGTCAAGTAGGCGCGGCGTTAAACCGTGTTTATTCGTTGGGGATTCATCCGGTTTCCGTTAGCGTGACGATTTGCGGCGTAGTCGGCTTAATTTTGGGCTATTTAATTATTGCTAAATTTGTGAAGAAATAAAATGAAATCTTCCAAAAAAGAAATTCGAAGAAATAGGGAAAAGCAGGAAAACCGAAAAGCCGTAATTGTTTTTT
>CACZKQ010000092.1 GCA_902781765.1 uncultured Elusimicrobium sp.
CAGGAAAAATGTTAGATAGAATTCAAAATATAAATAATCCTGCTGCAAATGGCGGACTACCTCCACTTCCAGATGATAAAGATATTCCCGTTGTTGAATATTCCTTCCCAAAATAAAAGCTTCTACTAAGCGAGTTTTATCAATCGCTTTTTGATATTGCGGCAAAGCAACGGCCGCTAAAATGCCGATAATAAGTACAACCACCAACAATTCTATAAGGGTAAAACCTGCTTTTGTTTTCATCATTTCTCCTCGTTAGAAGTACAGAAAAAAGCGACGCTTTATTGCCTAAGCCTTTTCCAGTAACCCGTGCAATAACCGTCGCCGCCTGTTTCCCAAAGGAAACAGGCCAAAAGCAGACGGCTATTTGATGGACTGGAAAAGTGCCTCACGAAAAAATTTCGCCCGGCTCTGCACAGCCTTTTGCTATGCTTCCAACAAATAACCAATAATTTTTACTTCCTTTTTATGATACAAAAACCCCAACTCGCGCGCAAGAAAAACTTTTTCTCAATTTCCTAAAAAAAAGGTAAAATATCTTATATGCCCAGATACTATTACGTTGCAAAAAAATCACGCAAAAAAAGCAAAAAAAATAATTCTTCCGGTTCCTGGATTTTGACGGCTTTATACATTTTTGGAATCGCTCTTTGTGTTTGGTTAACTGCCGCTTTATGGTTTGGTGCTTCCGCCGGGAAATTGGGGGGAAATATCAGCAATATGTTGCGCCAAATATTTGGGCAAAGCGCCACGCTTTTACCGCTTTTTTTAGCATATTGGCTGATTCAAAGTATACGTAAAAAAAGTGCCTCGTTCCTGTTTTTTTTGCTAGGTACGACCATTACACTGACCGCGTGTTCCAGTTTACTCAACCAATTACGTTTAATTTTTGATAAATCCATTATTACCGGCGGTCTGGTTGGAGATAAAATTTATTCTGCCTTTCAAGGAGTGGTCGGTTCCGTTGGGGCGACATTATTTTCGTTGGCGTTTATTTTAGTTGGTTTACACATGCTTTTTGCGATTCCATGGTCAGTTATCTTTCAAAAAACCATTGAATTTGTGCGTAACGATTTTAACGGTTGGATGGAAGCACGTGCAGAATTAAAAGAGAAAGTCAAAGAAGGTAAAGAAGAAGCAAAAGCTAAAAAACAAGCAGTTAATCCGGAAGGAGAGGCAGTTACTGCCGAAGAAATTCATCAAGCGCCCGAAATACACCGACCTAAGCCGGAAATCCGCCGCCCGGTAGCAGAACCCATTAAATTGCCGCGCCGTGGCGAAGATAAAATCATGGCGGCTAAGGCTCCGCAAACACAAAACGCTGAACAACCGGTGGAAATGCCCAAAGACGAAAACGGTGACGTGAAAAAATTTGATCCCAAAACATTCCAACTTCCCTCGTTAGATTTACTAAATGACCCGGTGGGCGACGGTATTGTCGGCCCCAGTGATGAAGAAATTGCCAAAGCCACCAAACGCTTGGAGGATACATTAAAAAATTTCAACCTCGGCGCGCACGTGATCGGGGTTTCGCCGGGCCCGGTGGTTACCCGCTACGAAGTACAACCCGATAACGGCGTCAAAATGGCTTCTATTGCCGCACTCGCGCAAGATATTCAAGCCAGCATGGAAGCGCGTTCTATCCGCTTGCAAGTGCCGATTCCGGGCAAAAACGCCATGGGCATCGAACTACCCAACGACCGTTCGGTCATGGTAACGATGAAAGAAATTTTACAATCCCCGGTGTATGCCGGCTCTAAAGCCATCCTACCGATTGCACTGGGTCGCCACGCTAACGGCGAACCGGCTGGAACGGTGGCTGAAAAATGGCCGCACCTCCTAATTGCCGGAGCCACCAACAGCGGTAAATCAATTTGCTTGCATACGATTATTATGTCGCTTCTTTTTAAACACAAACCCGACGAAGTCAAATTTTTAATGATTGACCCCAAGCGCGTAGAATTAACGCTTTACGAAGGAATCCCTTACTTATACGACCCCAAAACTTCGTGTGATGATGCCGACATTATCACCAAAGCGAGTGACGCTGCCAAGTCGTTACAAATGCTTGTTAAAGTAATGGAAAAACGCTTGGATATGTGTCAGCTTGCCAAAGTAAAAAACATTGAAGGGTACAACAAATGGGCCAAAGAAAATAACGAAGAAAAAATGTTTTACATCTTTGTTATTATTGACGAAATGGCTGACCTTATGCTCCAAACAAAAGCGTCTATTGAGGACTCTGTCCAACGGCTTGCCCAAATGGGCCGCGCGCTGGGGATTCACTTGATTTTGTGCACGCAGCGTCCGTCCGTAAAAGTAGTAACGGGGATTATCAAAGCCAATATGCCTTCGCGTATTGCGTTGCAGGTTGCATCGGGGATTGATTCCAAAGTGATTTTGGATAACGTCGGCGCGGAAGATTTGCTGGGCCGCGGCGATATGCTGTTATTGGATTCTTCCACCCAAGTACCGCTGCGTATTCAAGGCGCATACGTTTCCGAACAGGAAATTAAAGCCGTAGCCGATTTTCTGCGCGCCCAAGGCGGGCCGGATTACCCGGTACAAGTCGTCAGCGAAGCTCCGGCAAACGGCGCTCGCCCGCAAGACGGACTTGGCACCACTCCCGAAGAACAACTCCAAGCATTACGGCTGATTAAAGAACGTCGCCGCGTCAGCCAAGATTTGCTCAAAGCGCATTTCGGCTCGTCGGCGCGGGCAACAAATATGCTTAGCGTGCTGGAAATGCGCGGCTATATTTCCAAGCCGGAAGGTTCTAACCGCTGGGAAATCAATTACGATTTAATTGACCAGGGTATTGAGGAACTTTCCAGTTTGCCGTTTGAAAAAAATTACGAGGAACCCGAATATGAAAGCGTTTACAAGTAAAGGAATTTTTATCGGGCTAATTGCAAGTATGCTGTGTGCTTGCTCTGCGGACAATTCCTCTCAAGCCGTATCTACCGATTCCGCGAAAACCGTACAAGATACCTTGAAACAAGAAGCACCCATTGTTGCAGAACAAGTACTAACATCAAAAAAGGAAGAAACACCTGTTTCAAAAGATATTCAAAAGGAAAAAAATACTACTTCCGGCGCGAAAAATACCGTCCGTAATTATACGGAACAAGAACTAATGAACCGATTGCGTGAATGGGAAAAAAACCTAAAAACATTTCAGGCTGATTTTGATCAAGTATCATCCTATGACGGTGTGGAAATCAACCGTTCAAAAGGACGTCTATATTACGATTTTACACTGGGTTTTTTGCGTTGGGAAGTGCTAACCAAAGAAAATGAAATTGACCAGGTCGGGATTAGTAATAAAAAAGAAATTGTTATTTTGGATGAAACGTTAAAACCGGTTACAACGCTCTCTTGGACCCAGTGGCAACAAGGGCAAGCCAACAAAGCCATTTTTGACATCGGTAATTATGCACAATTAGCGGACCAACACGAAATAAAACTAATCCAACAAGATGCCCAAAAAGCACAGTTGGCTTTTATCCCCAAAAACGGAAAAGAGAATTATACACTGCTGGTTACTTTATCTAAAAAAGACTTTTTCCCACAGAACATTGCAGTTAAGGCGGATGATATGTTAACCACCAATGAACTGTTTAATGTTCGTAAAAATGAATCATTCCCAACAGAAATATTTGGAGGATTTTTTAAATGATGACACTCGCCAATAAAATTACCCTCACACGTGCCGCCATGTCCATTGTGATGTTTTTATTCATCCTGTGGCCAAACCCGTGGGCGCGCTTTATAGCAACGTTGATTTTTATCGTTGCCGCCAGTACCGATTGGGTAGACGGTAAAATTGCACGTGAAACGAATACAATTACACCGTTTGGCGCAATTGTGGATCCTTTTGTGGACAAAATTTTGGTAATTGCCGCATTTTTTGCCTTTGTAGGCATTAAAGAATTAGATGTGCCGATTTGGGCTGTATTTTTTATCTTGTTACGCGAGTTAATGATTTCCACCTTGCGCGTAATTGCCGCCTTGGAGGGAAAAGTGATGGCTGCCGAGCGGTGGGGGAAATTTAAAACGGTCATCCAATTATCCGCTATCGGTACTATTTTCTTTGTATTAGTAGTCTATCATTTAGCCTTGTTGTTACACGGCGCAGCGGGAAAATTCTTTCTAATTTTATTTGTTACGTTACATAAAATCCCCTATACAATTACAGCTATTGCCGCAGTAATTACGTGGATTAGCGCAATTTCTTACTTGCGTAACAATTGGGACTTATTAAAAAAATCGTGGAGTTTACCACAATGCAAGTAATCTTGCGAGCTTTAGCGACCGGACTTTTTATCAGTTATTTGCCGGGCCTTATTATTCCCTTTAAAAAAAATACCGGGGCCGGTTTTTTGGGCACCTTATGGGGCATTCCGTTAGTGTATATAATGCCTACCGATTTTTTACTATATGCCATTTTAATGCTGGCATTTTGGGCGTTTGCGGTATGGGTATGTAAAAAAGTACAATTAGATAGTACGAAGGGACATGATAATCCCAAAATTGTAATTGACGAAATTGCGGGATACATAACATCAATGCTTTTTTTACCTCGTACCTGGCCGTATTTTTTGGCGGCATTTGTCCTTTTCCGTACATTTGATACGCTAAAGCCCTGGCTGGTCAAAACATTTGACCGTATGGAAAATGCTTTTGGCGTGGTATTCGATGATGTAGCCGCCGGTTTAATGGCAAACATTATCATCCAGATTTTTATAATATTGGTTGTTCGGGGATAACCCAAGGAGAAATAAATTAGTATGGCAACGACGACATTACGTGAATTATTTGCTGCAGGCGGACCGGTACTTATTGTACTGCTGTTATTATCTTTATATTCCCTTGCTGTTATTGCAGAACGTTTTTTTAGATTACGTTCCGCCATCTCTCTTTCCAGAAAAATGATTGCTTGGAGTAAACATCCGCTCCGTTCGGAAAATTATCAAAAAGTAGAGGAAGCCTGTAAGAAAGGAATGGAAAAAAATATTCCGGCCGCGTTTGTCATGTACAAATTACTCATGAACCGCAACCGCTCGGAAGCGGATTTGGAAAAAATTGCAGATAGCACGATTGATTGGCAAATTTCCAACTTGCAACGTCGGTTAACCGTTTTAGGGACGCTAGGAAGTATTACTCCTTTCATCGGGTTGTTTGGAACGGTCATCGGGGTTATGCACGCATTTAAAGATTTAGCCGCTAATACCGCCGCTGCGGGGGGAGCTTCTGTGGTAGCCGCCGGTATTGCCGAAGCCTTAGTCAATACAGCCGCCGGACTTTTTGTAGCTATTCCGGCCGTTATTGCTTACAACTATTTTCTTTCCAAAACCAATTATTTTTCCAAAGAACTTGAAAATATGGCGGATGAATTTATTTATCATTCTACCGACGGAGAATAAACATGAGTACGCATAGAAACCGCACCGTCATGGCTGATATCAATATGGTT
>CACZKQ010000093.1 GCA_902781765.1 uncultured Elusimicrobium sp.
TAGCCGATTCTATAACAGGGGAACAAGTCAAAGCTTTGCGTGTTAAATATCCGGGCATTGTGGCATTATGTTATATTAACAGTACGGCAGAAGTTAAAGCGCAGTGTGATGTTTGTGTAACGTCCGGAAATGTTTTTGATATTGCCCAGAAAGTGCCCGGAAATGAAGTAATTTTTGTGCCGGATATGCTGATGGCGCAGAATTTAGAAGCTGAATTAAAACGGCGCGGCACTCCTAAAAAAATTATCGCTTCGGGCGGGTCTTGTTGTGTACACGATAAGTACCGGCCGGAACACGTAGAAAAATTGCGGGCAGATTATCCGGGTATTAAAGTGGTTGCGCATCCGGAGTGCCCGATAGAAGTATGCTCGCTATGCGATTATGTGGGAAGCACTAAAGGAATGGCAACGTATATTGCTTCGTCTACGGCCAAAACTTTTGGCATGCTTACGGAGTTTGGGCTCGTCAATCGTATGGAAGCCGAACATCCGGATAAAAAATTTGTATGGCCTTTTGGTTTATGTGGTTACATGAAGAAAAACAATTTGATAAATACATTAGAGGCCTTAACAAATCCTCGTCCACAACAACAGGTTGTGGTGGACGAACAAGTCGCTTTGGCGGCTAAGAAATCAATAGAAAAAATGTTTGAGTTAGCCTAAATGATATTGGATAAAATTATTGAACTTGCCTTGCAAGAAGATTTAAGCTTAGGAGATATTACCTCCGACACGATTTTTTCGCCCGAAGACCGGGCCACTGCTGCTATCACGGCGAAAGAAAATTTGGTGTTATGCGGACTTCCTACGGCGCGCGAAGTATTTCATGCCGTAGATGAAGATATCGTTTTCCGTCCGCTTAAGAAAGAAGGGGATTTCGTAAAACAGGGCGAGCGCGTACTTGAATTGGAAGGGCGCGTTCTATCTATTTTAAAAGCGGAACGTACGGCACTCAACTTTATGCAACGTATGAGTGGAATTGCAACGGCTTCGCGCGAATTTGCTGAAATTGGTAAAAAATACGGTGTGATGATTGTAGATACGCGCAAAACGCAGCCGGGACTGCGTAGGTTGGATAAATATGCGGTTCGTATCGGCGGCGCGCGCAACCACCGCATTAGCTTAGCGGATAGTGTGATGATTAAAGATAATCATATTGCGGCGGCTGGTTCTATTACAAAAGCGGTGGAAAAGATTAAAGCGGTCATTGGTCATACCCCCAAAGTGGAAGTGGAAACTACGAATTTAGACGAAGTAAAAGAAGCATTAAATGCCGGGGCCGATATTATTATGCTTGATAATATGACGCCGGAGGAAATTTTAATTTGTAAAAAAGAGATTGCCGGGCGTGCGATTATTGAAGTTTCCGGCGGTGTCAATAAAACAAATTTAGAAAGCTATTGCAAAACCGGAGTAGACGTAATTTCTATGGGCGCGTTGACCCATTCTGTTCCGGCGAAAGATTTAAGTCTAAAAATAGTACAATATATTAAATAGTTATATAGTTAAGAGGCTGAAAAAATGAATTATACTGAGTTGTATTCCCGGGTAGTCAAACGTTCCAAAGCGTCGGCTATTCGTGAACTGTTAAAAGTAATTTCTAATCCCGAAATTATTTCGTTTGCAGGAGGGCTTCCGGATCCTGATTTATTCCCCGTAGATGAAGTAGCTCAAATTATGCATGATGTCATCAAAGAACATCCGCGTGAATCTTTACAGTACGGAACAACGGAAGGCCAACATAAATTTAAACAAGAACTTATCAAATTATTAAAAGAAACCGAAAATATTACTGTTACTTCTGATCAAATTTTAGCGGTTTCTGCCTCTCAACAAGCCCTAGATATGGCGGCGCGTATGTTTGTAGACCCGGGAGATGCCGTTGTAACGGCGGCACCCACCTATTTGGGCGCGTTGCAAGCGTTGCAAGTGGCGGGAGCAGATATTATCGGTGCAGAAAGTGACGGATATGGTGTGTTGCCGGAAGATTTAGAGCGTAAGTTGGCTGAGTTACAGGCACAAGGTCGTCGCTGTAAATATGTCTATTTGGTGCCGGATTTTCAAAATCCAACGGGAACAACAATCCCCGAGCAACGCCGAAAAGAAATTTTAGAAATTGTCAAAAAGTACAATACGTTTATTTTAGAGGATTCTCCCTACCGCCAAGTGCGCTTTGAAGGCACGGCTCCTACCACCTTTTACGCACTTGATAAAGGCCAAGGGAACGTCATTACGTTATTTACATTCTCCAAAATTTTCGTACCGGGATTCCGTTTAGGTTATATCATCGGGCCGGCGGACGTAATTCGAAAATTTGTAATTTTAAAACAATCCATGGACTTATGCACTTCGCCATTACTTCAGCTTGCAACGGCGGAATATTTGCGTTCCGGTAAATTACTGGCGCATATTCAAGAGATGATTAAAGTGTATCGTGCCAAACGTGATTTAATGCTTAAAACGCTAGCGGAAGTGATGCCTAAAAATATCTCGTGGACGCGGCCGGAAGGGGGGCTTTTCTTGTGGGTGACGCTTCCCAAACACATGGATGCAACGGTTCTTTTGCAAAAAGCTATTGAACATAAAGTGGCTTATGTGGCAGGGGTGGACTTCTATCCGTCGGCCAATGTAAAGAATGATTTGCGGTTAAACTTTTCTTACTCCACTCCGGAACAGATTGTATAGGGGCTTAACAGGTTGGCGCAAACAATTAAAGAGAATATGTAATAGTAACTGATATTATCTTTTGTTAGACACATAAAACGCAGACTAAAAAGTCTGCGTTTTACTTTATCGGTTAATTAAAACAAACCAGAATCCTTAAAACAACCAAACCTTAATGCCGTAGGCAAGGGCCGAAATCAGTGCGGCGGCCGGAATGGTAATAAACCATGCCCATATAATGCGCCGTGCTACGCCCCAATGTACGCCGGATAATCTACGCAGAGAGCCAATTCCCACAATGGCGCCTGTAATCGTGTGGGTGGTGCTGACCGGAATCCCTAAAAACGAGGCGATAAAAATGGAAGAACCTGCAGCAGCCTCGGCGCAAAATCCATCTATGGGGCGAAGACGTGTAATTTTTTGTCCCATGGTTTTAACAATCCGCCATCCGCCCGAAAGCGTACCGATTGCAATAGCTGCCTGACAAATAATTACCACAGAAAACGGTACAATGAAATCGCCGTTATGAACGGCCATCAATTCTTCGTGTGAGTAGAAAAATTCTTGCAGGGGAGTAACATCTGTTCCCGCGGCCATTCCACCGATAAGTAACATGCTGATAATACCCATCGTTTTTTGTGCGTCATTTCCGCCATATCCCAACGAATATGCCGCCGCAGAAAACAACTCTGCCCGGCGGAAAAATCCGTCCACTTTGGAAGGTTTAAAATGATTGGCAATGTTAAATACAATAATACCGACAACTGTGCTAAACAAAAAGCCTAACAGCGGGGCGATAAAAATAAATGCTACCGTTTTTATAATACCGCTTGCCACTAATGCTTGTGGGCCGCCCTTAAGAAGCCCGGCACCAATCAGTCCGCCAATAAGTGCGTGGGAAGAACTAGACGGTAACCCAAACCACCAGGTAATTAAATTCCACCCACATGCCCCAACAAGCGCACCAAACACTAAATTAGCGTCTATAAATTGGGTATGAATAATACCGGCTCCAATGGTTTTGGCTACGGCTGTACCGAAAATTAAGAAGGCCACAAAGTTAAAGAATGCTGCCCACCATACCGCAAATCGGGGGGATAATACCCGCGTGGAAATAACGGTAGAAACGGCATTTGCCGCGTCATGGAAACCATTGAGGTAATCAAAGAAAAGCGCTAAAAGAATTAAGAAGATAATCCAGGCCATAATGCGCGTCCGTTAATTATTTTTAACCAAAATAGATTCCACCATATTGGCAACATGTTCACAAAAATCGCTCGTCGTTTCGGCAATTTCATAAAGCTCTTTTTGTTTAATTACCATGATGGGATCTTTTTCGTTGCTAAACAAGTACGAGATTGCTTCGTCGCGCAAGACGTCGCCTTCGTTTTCCAAACGGTTAATTTCCACGCATTGACGCAAGGTTTCGGTCATATTTTTTTTGTTGCGAAGAGCGGTTAGTGCTTTTTGCAAAGCATGGGTGGTTTGATCCAAAATGACAGCTAATTTTTTGCTATATTCCGTCGGTTTTGTGATTTTGTAAAGGTAGAATCGGTTGGCCAACAAATAAATATTATCAATAATATCGTCTAAGCGGTTGGCCAATGCCAAAATATCTTCGCGGTCAAAAGGGGTGATGAAGGTTTCGTTGAGTGTGTTAATCGTAGTGTGAGTTAATTCATCTCCGTAATGCTCAAATTCGTGCATTTTGCGTACATTTTCCGGCGTAAAAGAGCCGTCTTCTACCAGTTTACGGTAAAATTCGGCGGCACGTACAATATTTTCAGCCTGCTTATCAAACAAATTAAAAAACTTATCTTCTTTGGGTAAGAACATATTTTTTTGCTCCTTCAAATTCCGCTAGGGTTACAGGGCGGATTTTATTTCATACAAAAAAGCCCGCTTACCAAAGGCAAACGGGCGCACAAAAATTATTGCTTGGTTTCCTGCTTTAAAGCTTCGGGCAGGTTAACAGCCGCTTTTAATAGGAAAGGACGTTTTTTGACCTCTTCTATAAAGGCGGCGTCGCGCAATTTATTGCGGTAATCTTTTTCTTGGAAAATATAGCGGAACTTGGTATATACATCATACGTTCCGGCCAGAAGTGCCACGATATCTTGCACGCCGACAATTTCTTCATCCGTGGGTATTACAAAAACTTTCACCGGGGAATTATCCGCAGAAATGCGGCATTCGGCTTTGTTGGTATTAGCGGCATCATTTCGCTCTTCGTCTAGAATGATACCAAAATTCTCAAGCCCTTTAAGCACGCGTGCGCGCACGTCCGGCGCACGTTCGCCGATTCCGGCGGTAAAAACAATACAATCCAACCGGCCCAGCACCGCCATATAAGCACCGATATATTTTTTAATACGGTGTGCTTGCACTTCAACGGCTAATTTGCATAATTCGTCGCCATTTTCCGTTCCTTTGCGTACGTCGCGCTGGTCGGAAAAACGATCGCCTGTTAAAGCATACATACCACTTTTTTTATTTAAAATGGTATACATGTCATCGGGATTCATATGGAGTTTATGCATCATGTGAAAGCACACAGACGGATCAATATCCCCGGAGCGAGATCCCATTACAAGCCCTTCTAGCGGGGTAAGCCCCATGCTGGTATCTACGCATTGGCCATTCTTTACAGCAGTTACGCTAGCCCCAGCTCCAATGTGGCAGACAATGGTATTGACTTCATCTACATCTTTACCCATCAATACCGCAGCCCGGCGGGAAGTATATAAAACGGAAGACCCATGGAATCCGTATCGGCGGATATTATAATCGGT